>JAGVUU010000243.1 GCA_019136105.1 Gammaproteobacteria bacterium | reverse complement strand
ATCAGCACGAAGCCCGCGAGCGAGGCGATCGAGTACACGCCTTTCCATCCGCCGACGCCGAGGCGCGCGATCATGCGATCGCGCCAGCCCGGCGCCACGATGCGGATCGAGTGGACGCCGAGGAAGATCACCAGGCCCAAGACGAGCTTCAGCATGTGCGGCTCTCCAATGACGAGGCGGCCGATTCTACAGAACGCGGCCGAGCGTGCTGCTCAGGCTTCGTCGCGTTCCGGCAACCCGGCCGGCCCGATCCAGCCGCGCACGATGTCGTGATAACGGCGCATGATGTCCGCGGCGAAGTCCGAGAACACCCGCACCTTGGGTGACTGGTGGCCGGCCGACGGATACACGAGCGACATGGGCGGCCCCGGCACGACGAAGTCGTTCAGGATCAGCTTGAGTTCGCCCCGCGCCACGTAGTCGGCCACCAGCAGGTCAACCGTCCGCGTGATCCCGAGACCCGCGGCCGCCGCGATCACGGGCGCCTCGGCGGCATTGAACAACATCGCGAAGTGCAGCTTGAGCCGCCTCGACGTGTACGGCGCGGGGAATGACCAGTCGGGCGTGCCACCGCCTGCCGGCGTCGTCGCGAGCAGACGGTGCTGCCTGAGGTCGTCCGGCGTCTTCGGCTCGCCGTGATCGGCGAGGTAGGTGGGCGAGGCGCAGGCGACGACGTTGATCTGGGCAACGCGGCGCGCGACGAGGCCGGACTGCTGCAGGTTGCCGACTCGCAGTGCGACATCGACCCGTTCGGCTACGAGGTCCACGACCCGGTCGTTCAGGCGAATGTCGAGATCGATCGCCGGGTAGCGGCGCGTGAACTCGGGCAGGGCGGGTAGCAGCAGGTAGCGGCCGAAAGCTACGGGCACGTCCACTCGCAGCAGGCCTTGCGGACGGGAGCGGGCACCCCGCAGCGTCTCTTCGGCGTCCTCGATTTCGTCCAGGATCCGGCGGCAGCGGCGCAGGTACTCGGCGCCCTCGGCGGTGAGGCTGACGCGCCGGGTCGTGCGGTTCAGCAGCCGGACCCCGAGGTGCTTCTCGAGCGCCGCGACGTGTCCGCTGGCTGCCGCGCGCGAAATGTCGAGCTCGTCGGCGGCCTGGCCGAACGAGCCCCGTTCCGCGACCCGCTTGAACACCCGCATGGCCTGCAGCTGGTCCATTCGCGGATTGTTCTGCCCCAGGGAACGAAACGCAACCATTGGCACGATCGGCCGAACAATTGTCGGCCGAGACTAGGACCAACTCTCGTTCTCAACGCGTAACTAGCTGATCCGAAATGGAATTAATCCAAGTGTGAAACTGTGAACGGCAGCACATCATGTCGCTGCGCCGCAGCAAAAAAGGCGTAAGATCGCACCGTGAATCGATGACGAGGCGGGCCCGGCGGGGCCGCCGAAGTGAGCCCCCCGGACCAGGCTTCGACCAAGCCTTGGAGGAGGCGCCATGTTCACGCACGAAAACAGCTTCACTGTCGCCATGATCACCGCGTTGACCGCGGCCCTGGTCGCAACCCTGTTCGCCCTAGGGCACGCCATCGACGGGTTCCAGACCTTCTGGTGAGCGGGGCGGCGCCAGCCCCGCCGAGGCGTCGATGACCCCGAACGCCCCGGCGTGCAGGCTGTGCACGTAAAGCCGCCCCCCGTGCTCGGTGACGCCGCTCGTCTCGGCGATGCGGCCGGAGGGGTCCTGGAGGTCGGCCACGACCTGGCCTTCCTCGTCGAAGGCGATCACGTGCCCGTAAGCCGGCGGCACGGGCCAGAGTGACTTCGGCAGCCGCAACGTGAGTGCCCGCAACGCCGGGCGCCCCGCCATCCCGTCCACCGTCGAACTGCGCGGCTTCGTGAGGCCGGTCCAAAGGCGCCCGTCGGCGCTGCGCATGAGGTTGTCCGGGAAGCCCGGCAGGTTGGCAGTGATGACCCGGGCCCGCCCGTCGGCCGCGGCGGCAAGCTCACTGGCCTCGAGGCCCCGCGCAGACGACTCGACCTTCCAGATGCGGTATTCGCCCGTCTCGGCGATGAACAGGTGCCGCTCGTCGCCCGACAGCGCGACACCGTTTGGAAAGCACAGGCCATCGATCACGACCGACGTCCGGCCCGTGCCGGGCTCGTGGACGAGCACGCGTCCCGTGCACGAGTGCTCCAGCACGTCGAGCAGGGCGGCGTCGAACGTGCCGAGTTCGGCGGGCGAGAAGCGCCGCGTGGCGTCCGTGAAATACATGAGTCCGTCCGTCGCGATCACCACGGCGTCCGCATAGCGGATCGGATCGCCGTTCACCGAATCAGCCAGCACGTGCAGTGTGCCGTCGGGTTGCAGCGCGAGCAGGCCCTTGAGCGCGTCGGCGATCACGAGCCGGCCATCCGGAGCGAAATCGAACCCGAGCGGCCGCCCACCGGTGTTCACCACCGTCTCGAGTCCGGAGCCATCTGCATTCATGCGCAGCACGGCGCCGGAGAGCACTCCGGTGTAGAGCTTGCCGTCCGGGCCGAAGTCGATGTGTTCGGGGCCGATCCCGGGTGCGACCGGGATCACCTGCACTGCGCTCAATCGCTCGTTGGCAGCGTGCGGACCGGTGTAACCGGGCGACGGCGGTGCCTGCCACGCGACGGGCGCGATCGGCACCGGCCAGAGGGCGAGGTAGGCCACGAGCGCAGCCAGCAACAGCACGGTGACCTGCAACGCGCGCTTCATGTGGCTCCCCCGCGGCGTCCGTGAGACCTGACTTACTGGACGTGCAGGATGCCCCGGGCCTCCGCCGGGCTCGCAATGTCACGTCCGGCGTCACGCGCGATGCGCACGATGGCGTCGATCAGCTGGCCGTTGCTGGTCGCCTTGCTGCCGTCAGGCAGATAGAAGGTGTCCTCGAGGCCGGTGCGCAGGTTGCCCCCGAGTTCGGCCGTGCGGCGGTGCAACGGCCAGATGTTGGCGCGCCCGATCGCCGTCACCTGCCACGTCGCGCCGGGCGCGGTGAGGCGCGTGAGGATGGGCAGCAGCTCGGGGTCGGCGGGCATGCCCGATTCCACGCCCATCACGAAGTTGTAGTCGAGGTGGCCCTTGTAAAGCCCGGTGCGTGCGTACATCTCGACGGTGCGCACGATGCCGGTGTCGAAGCACTCGAATTCGGGCAGTGCACCGGTCTCCGCCATCACGTCCAGGAAACCCTTCACCTTCTCTACGGGGTTGTCGAACAGCATCGGGCGCCACGCCCACGTGCCGTCGCTCTTCACCTTCAGGTAATTGAGCGAGCCGGCGTTGCACGCCGCGATCTCCGGGCGGATGGCGCGCATGCAGGCGAGCGGCCCGGAAATGTCGGGGCCCACGACGCCCGTCGACTGGTTGAAGACCACGCCCGGGCAGGCCTCGCGGATCGCCTGCGCGATCTCGCTTGCGACCGCGGGCTCCCACGACGGCAGGTGGCCCATGCCGGGCCCCTGCTGGCGGAAATGCACGTGCATGACCGAAGCACCGGCGTCGAACGCGGCGCGTGCCTCGCGGGCCATCTGCTCCGGCGTCACGGGAACGTGGTGCTGGGCGGGATCGGTGAGCACGCCCGTGAGCGCGCAGGTGACCACGGTCTTCGACATCATTGACCTCGCTCGTAACGCATCAGCACCTGGCCCGGCGCGACCTGCTGCCCGGCCTCGATCCCGACGGACGCCATGCGTCCGTCGCGCGGCG
This sequence comes from Gammaproteobacteria bacterium, assembly GCA_019136105.1. Lineage (GTDB taxonomy): Bacteria > Pseudomonadota > Gammaproteobacteria > Steroidobacterales > Steroidobacteraceae > RPQJ01. Next base: position 9,749 of record JAGVUU010000243.1, on the reverse strand, counting down.
CACGCAGCTCGTGTTCCATCTTCATCGCCTCGAGCGTGCACAGACGCTGGCCGGCGACCACATCGGCACCCGCGGCCACGGCCACCTCGAGCACGCGGCCATTGATCGCAGCGCGTACCTCGTTCGCCTGCGCGGCGAGGTCGGCGGCCGAGCGGCGCGGCGACCGGCGCAGGCACTCGAACGCGAAATCACCGCGGCGAGTGTGCAGCCACAGCGTGGTGCCATCCCACGCGTAGCGATAGGCGATCGCGATGCCGTCGACTTCAGCCTCGGCATCCGCGCATGGGGCCATCGGCGTGCCACGCACAGTGGCAGTGGCTCCGCTCGTACCGAGCACCGCGCCGCCCGGGGTGACACGAACCTCGCCGGCGCGCTCCGTTTCGCTTCCGGCAGCGAGCGACTGGGGCGCACGCCAGCGCAGTCGCCACGGCGCGGGTAGCGCGCGCCCGCTGTTCCAGTTTTGCCACCCGTGAGTGCCGAACGCGGCGCTTTCCGGCGCAGCCGCGACGGAGAGCCAAGCCGCGAGCCACCACGTGGCGGCATCGGGGGCGTCGGCGCGGTCGGCACCGGCCGGGAAGTGGCGTCCTATGAACGCGGTGGAGACGGCGGCGCCGTCCGCGAACGCCGGGTGACGCAGCACGCGCGAGAGGAACGCACGGTTCGACGGCACGCCGAGCAGTGCCGTGCGGTCGAGTGCCAGCGCCAGCCTGTCGAGCGCTTCGGCACGCGTCGCGCCGTGCGCGATCAGCTTCGCGAGCATCGAGTCGTAATGCGGGCTCACCGCCATGCCGGGGGCGAGCGCGTGATCGCAGCGGGCGAGCGGCTCCGGCCGCCAATCCAGCACCGGGCCGCTGCGCGGCAGGAACTCGTCGGCGGGCTCCTCGGCACACAGCCGCACTTCGATGGCGTGGCCCGAGATGCGCACGTCGTCCTGCGTGAGCGGCAGGGGTTCACCTCGCGCCACGCGCAGCTGCAGTTCCACGAGGTCGAGGCCCGTCACCAGTTCGGTGACCGGGTGCTCGACCTGCAGCCGCGTGTTCATCTCCATGAAGTAGAAGTTGCCGTCGCGATCGAGCAGGAACTCGACTGTGCCGGCACCCACGTAGCCGATTTCGCGGGCAACGGCAGTTGCGGCAGCCCCCATGCGCTCGCGCAGCACGGGATCCACGGCCGGCGAGGGCGCCTCCTCGACGATCTTCTGGTGGCGGCGCTGCACCGAGCAGTCGCGCTCGCCCAGGTGCAGCACGTGGCAGTGCGCGTCGGCAAACACCTGGATCTCGACGTGCCGCGGGTCGGTGACCGCGCGCTCGAGGATCAGGCGTCCGTCGCCGAAAGCCTTGGCAGCCTCGGAGGCGGCGCTGCGCAATGCGTCCGGCAACTCGGCCGCAGTCTCGACGCGGCGCATGCCGCGGCCGCCGCCGCCGGCCGCGGCCTTGACCATGATGGGGAAGCCGATGCGCGCTGCTGCGGCGAGCAGCTGCGCCTCGTCCTGGTCGTCACCGTCATAGCCCGGCACCACGGGGATACCGGCTGCCGCCATGCGCTGGCGGGCGCGGGCCTTATTGCCCATCGCCTCGATGGCCGACGCGGGCGGACCGACGAAGATGAGCCCGGCTGCTTCGACTGCCGAGGCAAACGCGGCGTTCTCCGACAGGAACCCGTAACCGGGGTGGATCGCCTGCGCACCGGCAGCTTGGGCCGCCGCGATGATCTTCCCGATCACGAGATACGACTCGGACGGGAGCAGTCCGCCAATCGGCACATGCTCGTCGCACGCGGCCGCGTGCGGGCTGCCGCGATCGGCGTCCGAGCACACGGCGATCGTCGCGATACCGAGCCGCCGTGCGCTGCGCGCGATGCGTACGGTGATCTCGCCGCGGTTGGCGATCAGCAGGCGGTTGAGCGTCTTCACGTGAAGTCCGGCAGGTCGGGCAGCGGCGTGGACCAGGCCGGTGCGCGCTTCGCCATTGTGGCGGCGATGCCCTCGCGGGCGGCCCCGTGACGCAGCAATCCGGCAAATTCCAGCGCGGCCGCGTCCAGCGCGGCGCCGAGCGGCGCCTCGATCGTGCGGTTCACGATGCGCTTCGTCGCGCGCAGGGCCGCGGGCTCCGCCGCCGACAGCAGCCGCAGCTCGGCGGCGACCGCGTCGCGCAATTCCGTGCCGGCCACGACCACGTCGGCAAGCCCAGTGTCGCGGGCAGCCGCTGCCTTGATGCGCGCGCCGCTCAACATCAGCCAGCGCGCCCGGCGAGCGCCGGCGCGGCGCACGACGAACGGCGCGATCTGCGCGGGGGCCACGCCCAGCGTCACCTCCGGCATCGCGAACGTCGCGTCGTCGGCCGCGATCACGCGGTCGCACGCCGAGGCGAGCCCGCAGCCGCCGCCCATTGCGACGCCCGTCACCACGGCAATCGTCGGTACGGGCAGCGCGGCGAGCCGTTCGAGCATCGCGCCGAACTGGCGGTTGTAGTGTGCGATCGGGTCGTCGGCGTGGCCGGGCTCCGTCTGCATCAGCGACAAGAAGCCCGCGAAATCGGCGCCTGCGCAGAAGTGGCCGCCCGCGCCGTAAAGCACGAGCGCGCGGGCCTCGAGGTCGGCGGTGACGCGCTCGCACGCCTCGCAGATCGCGGCCACCAGCGCATCGGACAGCGCATTGCGTTTGTCCGGGCGGTTGAGGCGCGCGAACCAGACGCCGGCGTCGCGGCGGACCTGCAGCAGTTCGGTGGATTCGGTGGCGGTTCCCATCATGGTCCGAGGCTCAGGCCTTGGGCAGGATGCCCATCAGCTTGCAGATGATGCCGAGCATGATCTCGTCGGCTCCGCCGCCGATCGAGGCGAGGCGGCCGTCGCGGTACAGGCGCGACACCGGGTTCTCCCACGTGAAGCCCATGCCGCCCCAGTACTGCAGGCACTTGTCGGCCACCTCGCGGGTGAGCCGCCCGGCCTTGAGCTTGGCCATCGACGCGAGCTGCGTCACGTCCTTGCCCGACACGTACAGCTTGGTCGCCCGGTAGACGAGCGAGCGCAATGCCTCGATCTCGGTCGTGAGTTCGGCGAGCGTGAAGTGCACCACCTGGTTGTCGATCACCGGCTTGCCGAAGGTCTTGCGGCTGCGCGTGTACTCGATGGTGACGCGCACGGCATTCTCGAGACCCCTGATCGCGTTCGCCGCGCCCCACAGGCGCTCCTCCTGGAACTGCAGCATCTGGTACATGAAGCCCAGGCCTTCCTGGCCGATCAGGTGGCGCTGCGGCACGCGCACGTCGTCGAAGTGGATCAGCGCGGTGTCCGACGAGTGCATGCCGATCTTCTCGATCTTGCGCTCGACGGTAACGCCCTTCGTCTTCATGGGCACGATGATCAGTGACTTGTTCTTGTGCGGGCTGCCTTCGCTGGTGTTGGCGAGGCAGCACATCCAGTCGGCCTGCGTGCCGCTGGTGATCCACATCTTGCCGCCGTTGATCACGTAGTCGCCGCCGTCCTTGCGGGCCGAGGTACGCAGGCCCGCCACGTCGGAGCCGGCACCCGGCTCCGAAACGCCGACGCACGCCACCATGTCGCCGGCGATCGCCGGGGCGAGGAATTCCCTGCGCAGTTCGTCGGAGCCGAAGCGGGCGAGGGCGGGCGTGGCCATGTCGGTCTGCACGCCGATCGCCATCGGCACGCCGCCGCAGCGCGTGTTGCCGAGCGCCTCGGCCATCACCACCGAGTAGCTGTAATCGAGGCCGGCGCCACCGAAGCCTTCGGGCTTCGTGAGCCCAAGCAGCCCCAGGTCGCCCAGTTTCTTGAAGAGCTGGTGCGCGGGGAAGATGCCCGCCGCTTCCCACTCGTCGACGTACGGGTTGATCTCGTTCTCGACGAAGCGCTCGACGGTGCGCTTCAGTTCCTCGTGTTCCTGCGTGAACTGCATCGATATCTCCGGGTTCTCAAGGGCGGGCCACGCCGAAGTCGAGCGGCCGCAGGGCCACGCGGTCCGACCGGCGGAAGAGGGAAAGCACGTAGCCGAGCACCCGCCGCGTGTCGCGCGGGTCGATGACGCCATCGTCCAGCATGCGGCCCGACGTGTAGAACGCCGAGGTCTGCCGGTCGAAGGTCGCGTTGATCATGGCGCGCAGCGCGTCGATCTGGGCGCGATCCACCTCCTGGCCACGGGCCCGCGCCGATTCCTCCATGACGATGGCCATGGTGGTGGATGCCTGCTCCGCGCCCATCACGGCGGTGCGCGAGTTCGGCCAGGAGAAGAGGAAGCGCGGCGAGAAGCCGCGGCCGCACATGCCGTAGTTGCCGGCGCCGAACGAAGACCCGCAGTGGATGGTGACCTGCGGCACCGAGGCGTTGGCCACGGCCTGGATCATCTTCGAGCCGTGCTTGATCATGCCGGCGCGCTCGGATTCGCGGCCCACGATGTAGCCCGTGGTGTTCTGCAGGTAGAGCAGCGGGATGCCGCTCTGGCAGCAGGCCTGGATGAAGTGCGTCGCCTTGGTCGAGCCGGCCGGGTCGAGGGGGCCGTTGTTGGTGAGAATGCCCACCGGCATGCCGAAGACGTCGGCGTGCGCGCAGACGGTGGCGGAACCGTAGTTCGCCTTGAACTCGAGCAGGTCCGAGCCGTCCACGAGGCGCGCGATCACCTCGCGCATGTCCACGGGTTTGCGGCCGTCCTTCGGCATGATCCCCAGGAGGTCATCGGCGGGATACAGCGGATCGCGGCCCGCGGGCAGCGGCGCCTCGAACCGCTGCCAGCCAAGCCGGGTGACAACTTCGCGCAGGGTGCGGATCGCGTCGGAGTCGTCGTCGGCGAGGTACTCGGCGAGGCCCGACACGCCCGCGTGCATCACGGCGCCACCGAGTTCCTCCTCCGTCGCGATCTCGCCGGTGGCGGCACGCAGCAGCGGCGGCCCGGCCAGGAACGCCCGTGCGCGGTCACGCACCATCACGACGTAGTCGGACATGCCCGGCATGTAGGCGCCGCCGGCGGTGGAGCTGCCGTGTACCAGCGTGAGCACCGGCAGGCCCGCGGCCGAGTGGCGCGCGAGGCGGGCGTAGTGCCCGCCGCCGTTGATGAAGTCTTCGACGCGGTAGCGCTGCAGGTTGGCACCGGCCGATTCGACGAGGTGCACGAAGGGCAACCGGTTCTCGAGCGCGATCTGCTGGGCGCGGTGGAACTTCTCGAGCCCCATGGGTTGCAGCGCGCCGGCCTCGATGCCGGAGTCGTCCACGACGATCATGCACGTGGTGCCTGCGATGCTGCCGACACCCACGATGCAGCCGCCGCCCGGCACGCTCTTCGCCGGATCGTTGACGTCGAGCAGGAACCCCGCCAGCGAGGACAAAGTGAGAAAGGGCGCGCCCGAGTCGAGCAGCAGGCCGAGACGCTCGCGAGGCAGCAGCTGGCCGCGCTTCGCGAAGCGGGGAGCCGACTTCGCCGACGCAGCCTCGGTGCGGGCCTCGAGGCCGCGCAACTCGTCGATCAGCCCGAGCAGGTAGCCACGGTTCTCGACGAACGCCTCGCCCTGGGTCGCGATCGACGACTGGAAGACCGGCACGACTCAGCCCCCGAAAATGCGTGGCTTGCGGCTGCGATGGAAGCCGTCGAACTCGGGCGACGGCTGGCTCGACGCGATCTTCCAATGGCGGCGGGCGTTGGGCGCCGCTCCGTCGATGCGCAGGCAGGTGCCCGACACGAATGCCGCGCCCTCGGACAGCAGGAAGACGATCGCCGCCGAAACCTCGGCCTCTGTGCCCATGCGCTGGGCCGGAACGTGCCGCGGCAGGCCCTGGATGAGCGGCTTCATCGCGTCGGGGTAGGTGTCCATGCCGCTGGAGGCGATCCAGCCAGGTGCGACGGCGTTCACCCGCACCGGCGCCCACTCGGCGGCGGCCGTCTCGGTAAAATTCAGCATGCCCGCGCGCGCCGCGCCGCTGTGACCCATGCCGGGCATGCCGTTCCACATGTCCGCGAGCATGTTGACGATGGCGCCGCCGTGGTCGCGCATGCACTGGTTGTAGCACTCGCGCGCCATGAGGAAACCGCCGGTCAGGTTGTTGGCGATGACCGCCTGCCAGCCCTTGGCCGAAATGCTTGCGAGCTCCGCCGGGAACTGGCCGCCCGCGTTGTTGACGAGCCCGTGGATGCGGCCGTGCGCCGCGATCACCGCGGCCACGGTGGCTTTCACCGCCTCCTCGTCGCGGATGTCGCAGGCATGGTGGCTCGCCTTCCCGCCGTCATCGCGGATCTCGGCAGCCACCGCCTCGAGCTTGGCGACGGTCCGGCCGACCAGCGCCACGTGCGCACCGAGCGCGGCCAGCTCGTGGGCCGTGCAGCGGCCGATGCCGCTGCCCGCGCCGGTGACGACGATGGTCTGGCCGGCGAACAGGCCGGGACGAAACACGCTGCGGTAGCTCATGGGCCGCATCCTAGATCAAGCGCTTGCTTGAATAAAGGGCCTCCCCTAGCATGCCCGGCATGAACGAGCTGCGCCTGAACCCTGTCTATTACTCCCCCGAACACCTCGCGCTCCGCGAGACCGTCCGCCGCTTCGTGGCGAAGGAAATCGCGCCCTTCGTCAACGAGTGGGACGAGGCGGGCGGATTCCCGCGCGAGCTCTATGCCAGGGCGGCCGAGGTCGGGTTGCTCGGCATCGGTTTCCCGGAGGAGTACGGTGGCGTGCCGGGCGTGGACTATTTCCACCGGCTGGTGGCGAGCATCGAACTCGCACAGTGCGGCGCCGGTGGCGTCGTGGCCTCGCTCATGTCACACAGCATCGGCTCACCGCCGGTCGCCGCGCTCGGCAGCCCGGACATCAAGGCGCGCGTGCTGCCTGAAGTCCTTGCGGGCCGCAAGATCGCGGCACTGGCGATCACCGAACCGTCGGGCGGCTCGGACGTCGCGGCGCTGCGAACGAGCGCCGTGCGCGACGGCGACCACTACGTGGTGAACGGCGAGAAGACCTTCATCACCTCGGGCGTCCGCGCCGATTACCTCACCGTGGCGGTGCGCACCGATCCGCAGTCCCGGGGATCGCGCGGGCTCTCGATCCTGCTCGTGGAGGGCGACACGCCGGGCCTCACGCGCACGCCGCTCGCGAAGATGGGGTGGTGGGCGTCCGACACCGCGCACCTGCGCTTCGAGAACTGCCGCGTGCCGGCCGCGAACCTGGTCGGTCCCGAAGGCGCGGGGTTCCTGGCGGTGATGCTGAACTTCAACTCCGAGCGGTTCAGCCTGGCCGCCGGCGCGATCGGCTTCGCCTGGGTCTGCTATCAGGAGGCGCTCGCCTGGGCGCGTGAGCGGCATACGTTCGGCAAGCGCCTCGCCGACCACCAGGTGGTCCGCCACCGCCTCGTGGACATGCTCGCGAGCATCGAGACGGCGCGCGCGATGCTCGAGGAGACGGCCTGGCGGCTCGACCACAGCCCGCCGGGCGACGCGGAACTCGTCGCCTCGCTGTGCATGCTGAAGAACGTCGCGACGCGCTGCATGCAGTTCTGTGCCGACGGCGCCGTGCAGACCCTGGGCGGCATGGGTTACATGCGCGGCACGAAGTCGGAGCGCATCTACCGCGAGGTCAAGGTGAACATGATCGGGGGCGGCGCAGAGGAAATCATGAAGGACCTGGCCGCGCGCCAGCTCGGGCTGTGAGCCGCCGCGCCGACGACGCCGGTCGGCGCGGGCAGCTGCTGCGCGAGTCGGCGCGCCTGTTCCGCGAGAGGGGTTACGACGCGACTTCGGTGCGCGACATCGCCGCAGCGACCGGGCTGCAGTCCGGCAGCTGGGTGTACCACTTCAAGACCAAGCAGGACATCCTCGCCGCGGTGATGGAGCAGGGCCTGCAGCAGGCCCTCGAGCGCATCGAGGCCATCGCGCGCGAGGAGCTGCCCCCGCGCGAGCACTTCCGCGCGCTGGTGCGCACGCACCTCGACACGCTGCTCGGTCCCGGCCAGGACTTCATTCCCGTGCTGCTCTACGACTGGCGTTCGCTGGACAAGCCGGGGCGCGACCGGGTCATCGCGCTGCAGAAGCGCTACGAGCAGGTGTGGGAGGACGTGATCCACCAGCTGCAGCGCGCCGGCGACTGGGCGATGCCTACGCGCATCGACCGCCTGCTGATGTTCGGCGCCCTCAACTGGATCGTGCAGTGGTACCGGCCGCGCGGCCCGCTCAATGCGACCCAGATCGTGGCGGAGGCGGAGAAGTTCTTTCTCCGCACTTTGCCCAGGGCGCGGGCCCGGCGGCCGGGCGTGCGCCGTTCCTGACCGCCTATCGTGCGGTGCAGCAAACAATGGTGCGCTCTGCGCGGCCGTTTCGTATCGCGGCGTGGCCAGCTAGGATACGGAGCAGAACGCTCGAATAACGAATGACCGCCGGGAGAACCACAAGATGAAGACCGCGCACAGACTCCTTGCCGCGTCGGCGGCAGCGATCCTCGCAGGAATCGCCGCGCCCGCTTCGGCCAAGCTCTCCGATGCCGAGATCGCGCGCCTCGGTGCCGACCTCACGCCCGTGGGTGCCGAGAAGGCCGGCAACAAGGACGGCACGATCCCCGCGTGGACGGGCGGAATGTGTGCCCCGCCGTCGGGCTGGACGGCGGCGCAGGGCTATGTCGATCCGTTCGCGAGCGACAAGGTGCTGTTCACCATCACCAAGGCGAACGCGGCGCAGTACAAGGACAAGCTGACGCCCGGCACGCTGGCGATGCTCGAGAAGGTCCCCGAGTTCAAGATGAACGTCTACCCGACGCGGCGCACCGCCTGCTATCCGCAGGAGGTGTACGACAACGTGAAGGCGCAGGCCGGCAAGGTCGAGCTGCAAGGCTTCGGCATCGCCAACCGCGGTCCGTCCACCGTGCCGTTTCCGATCCCGAAGAGCGGCATTGAGGCGATCTGGAACCACACGATGCGCTACCTCGGCGGTGGCATCGATCGCAACTACAACAGCTTCCCGGTGCGCGCCAACGGCGACTTCTACAAGATCGGCGCCCAGGAATACCGCATCTTCAACCAGAACCTCGACCAGCCGCAGGACAACCTGCTGCTCGGGTTCCTGTCGCGCTTCACGGCGCCGGCGACGCTCGAGGGCACGGTGTTCCTGGTGCACGAGCCGGTGGACCAGGTGAAGCAGGCGCGCTCGGCGTGGATCTACAACGCCGGCCAGCGCCGCGTGCGCCGCGCCCCGGACCTCGCCTACGACAACATCAACGACGGTACCGAGGGCCTGCGCACCACCGACCAGTTCGACGCGTACAACGGCGCGCCCGACCGCTACGACTGGAAGGTCGTCGGCAAGAAGGAGATCTACGTCCCGTACAACGCGTTCAGGCTGTCGGACAAGAAGCTCCGCTACAAGGAAGACATCATCCGCAAGGGCACGGTCAACTCCGACCTGATGCGCTACGAACTGCACCGCGTGTGGGAGGTCGAGGCCAATCTCAAGGCGGGCAGCAAGCACGTGTACGGCAAGCGCGTGTTCTACCTCGACGAGGACACCTGGACCGCGCTCTACGAGGATTCATACGACACCCGCAAGCAGCTGTGGCGCGTGAGCATCCACCCGCTGATGCAGTTCTACGACGCCAAGGTGCCATGGTACCGGGCGAACATCTGGCACGACCTCACCAACGGCAGCTACCTGCTGTCGCTGCTCGACAACGAGGTCAAGCAGCCGTGGAAGTTCGGCGAGAAGGGCAAGTGGGGCGACTTCCAGCCCGACGCGCTGCGCCGCATCGGCACGAAGTGATGTGCGGTGCAGCAATTTG
>JAGVUU010000209.1 GCA_019136105.1 Gammaproteobacteria bacterium | reverse complement strand
CCCGATGGCGCTCACGCTGTCCCGACGCTCTGATTCCGCGCGCTCCGGCCCGGCCGGCGGAGTTCCCAGCCCATGCAACCGTCCAACCCGCTCAACAGCCCCTCGTCCACCCCGCGCACCGGCGGAACCGGCGCGGGGAGCGGAAGCGGCGGGGGCGGGGCCGGACGCGCGGTTGTCCGCATCCTCGTGGTGGACGACTCGGCCTTCATGCGCAAAGCGCTCGTGCAGTTGATCGAGTCCGACTCTTCGCTCAAGGTCGTCGACACCGCGTGCAACGGCGAGGAGGCGGTGGACAAGGTCAAGCGGCTCGAGCCCGACGTCGTGACCCTCGACATCGAGATGCCGGTGCTCAACGGCCACGAAGCGCTCAAGCGCATCCGTCGCGAGTGCCGCACGCTCAAGAACGGGCTGCCCGCCGTGCTGGTCTGCTCGAGCCTGACGACCGAAGGCTCGCGCGATGCGCTGCAGGCGCTGCGCGAGGGCGCGGCCGACGTCATCGCGAAGGAGTCCTCGAACTACAGCGCCAACATGGGCGCGATGCGCGACGACCTGCTCGAGAAGATCAAGGCCATCGCCCAGTCGCGCTCGCGCGTCCGCCAGCTCCTGGGCACGCGCCCGGAACTGCCCCCGTACGACAGCCAGGCGCTCTCCCTCGGCGGCGCGCGGATCGGCCTGGTCGCGATCGGTTCCAGCACCGGCGGGCCGCCCGTGCTCGAAACGATCCTCAAGGCGCTCCCCGCCAACCTGCCCTGCCCCGTCGTCGTCGCGCAGCACATGCCCGCCGTCTTCACCAAGACCCTCGCCGAACGACTCGACCAGACCTGCCAGGTCCGCGTCGAGCACGGCGAGCGCGGCACCAGGCTCAAGCCCGGCGTGGTCTGCATCATCCCCGGCGGAACGCACGGCCACCTCGCCGGCACGCCCGGCAATGTCCACCTCGAACTCAGCGACGAGCCCAAGAGCGAGCCCTACCGCCCCAGCACGAACGTGCTCTTCTCCACCGCCGCGGCGATCTTCGGGCGTTCGTGCCTGGGCGTCGTGCTCACCGGCATGGGCGAGGACGGCAAGCTGGGCGGCATGCGCCTGATCCAGGCCGGCGCCAAGATCCTGGCGCAGGATCCCAACTCGAGCGTCGTGTACGGCATGCCCAAGGCCGCCGCCGCCATCGGCGCGGTCGTCATGCGCCCCGATCACATCGCCCAGACGCTCCAGTCGCTCGCGACCTTCGCGACGCGCACCTCGACCCGCGCGGCCTGACGCGCCCGGGCACGCCCGCATCAGGGCTTGCCGAGCAATCTCGCCAGCAGGAACGCCAGCTCCAGCGACTGCTCGTAGTTCAGGCGCGGGTCGCACGCCGACGCGTAGTTGCGTTCGAGGTCGGTCTCGCTCACGCCCGTGCCGCCCTTGCCGCCGACGCACTCGGTCACGTCCTCGCCCGTGAGTTCCAGGTGCACGCCGCCGAGCGTCGTGCCGCACGCGCGGTGGATCTCCACGCACTGCGCCAGTTCGCCCATGATGTGGTCGAACGAGCGCGTCTTCACGCCGCGCGACGTCGTGATCGCGTTCCCGTGCATCGGGTCGCAGACCCACAGGACCGGCCCGGCGTCGGGCGTGTTCTTGACGGCCTCGACGAGCGGCGGCAGGGCCCGCGCCACCTCGTGCACGCCCATGCGGTGGATGAGCACCACCCGCCCCGGCTCGCGCTGCGGGTTGAGCACGCGCAGCAGGCCCAGCAGTTCGCCGCGCGTCGTGCGCGCACCGATCTTCACGCCGATGGGGTTGCGGATGCCGCGGAAGTACTCCACGTGCGCGCCGTCGAGCCCGCGCGTCCTCTCCCCCAGCCACGGCAGGTGCGTCGTGAGGTTGTAGTAGCCCTTGCGCCGCGGCACGGTGCGCGTCTGCGCCGACTCGTACAACAGGTTCAGCCCCTCGTGGCTCGTGAAGAACTCCATCCGCGAGAGTTCCTCGATCGAGCGGTCCCCCACCGCTTCCATGAACCGCAGGCCCTCGGCGATGCGCTGCGTCAGTTCCGCGTACTGCGCCCGCAGGTCGTCGGGCAGGCCCGCGTGCTTGAGCAGGCCCAGGTCCCAGTACTCCGGGTGGTGCAGGTCGGCGAAGCCCGCGTCCATGAGCGCGCGGATGAAGTTGAGCGTCACCGCCGCGTGCTTGTAGCCGTCGACCATCCGCATCGGGTCCGGCCGTCGCGCGGCCTCGTCGAACGCGCTGCCGTTGACCAGGTCGCCGAAGTAGGAAGGGAGCGTCTTGGATGCGCCGCCCTCGGCGCTCCGCGTCTCGGTCGTGCTCGAACGCGGCTTGGCGTACTGCCCCGCCAGGCGTCCCACGCGGATCACCGGCTTGCGCGCGCCATAGACCAGCACGAGCGACATCTGCAACAGGATCTTGAGTTTGGCCGTGATCGAGTCGGGACGGCAGTCGCTCATCTGCTCGGCGCAGTCGCCTCCCTGCAGCAGGAACCGCCTGCCGTGCTGCGCGTCGGCGATCTGCGACTTCAAGCGCTCGATCTCGAAACTCGTGACCAGCGGCGGGAGGGCGCTGAGCGCCTGCACAGCGCGCTCCACGCCCTCGCGATCGGCGTACACCACCTGCTGGGCCGCGAGGCGGGCCTTCCACGACAGGGGTGACCAATCTGGGGGAGAGTCGTAGGA
>JAGVUU010000038.1 GCA_019136105.1 Gammaproteobacteria bacterium | reverse complement strand
CTTGCCCGGCGTGGTGGCGACGTTCTTGCCCAGCTCGAAGGCCGAGGTGTCGGTCATCTTGACGCGCAGGTTGCCGCCGCCGTCCTCGACGTCGCGCAGCAGGTTGTTGAGGCCCTTGAGCAGGTTCTGGCCGTGGCTCTTGACCGTCTCGCGGAAGACCTCGGGGTTGGTCATCGCGAAGTTCGACGGCGACAGGGCGTCGATGTACTGGCGGGTGTAGAAGGTGACCTTCTTCTGGGTCTGCTCGTCGAGGCCGTCCACACAGCACACGGTGTCATGGATGTGACGCGCGGCGATCAGGTAGGACTGCTTGATGAAGTCGAACAGGAAGTGCTGTTCCCACTCCTCGTCCTTGAAGCGCTTGTCGCTCTTCTCGGGGGCGGCGACCGGCGCGGCGCTCAGGCCGGCGACGCGCATCATCGAGTGCTGCCACAGCGAGAAGTAGTCCCACACCAGGTTCATCTGCGCCTGGGCGAGCTTGTACGGGTTGGCCAGCAGCTTGGCCATCATGTCCATGAAGGCCTGGGCGATGCCGAGCTCGTCGGCGGGGGCGCTGACGCCCTTCTTGAGCTGGCGATGCACGTGGTCGCTGATCAGGTGCGAGGCACGACGGGCGACTTCGGCATAGGTCTTGGCGACTTCCTGCGGGTCGGGCAGGTCGCAGGCGGGGGTCTCGTTGCTGGGTGCGGCCATCTTGTTCGGGCTCCTGTTTTGCGGCGGGGCGGTCTGTTGCGGACGATGTTACGAACAATGGGTGAAACGGATCAGGCCATCCGCATCGACGCGTCTCGAGAGGGTTCCCGTCTTCTCGAGATGGTTGAGGTGGGCGATCGCCTCCCCCATGGCGAACATGACCTGATGGGTGTCGAGCTCACGCGGAAATAGCGTCGGCAGCAATGCTGCGGCGCTTTGCGGCATGGCACAAGCCGCCAGAAGCACCTCGCAACGTTCGCGATGATGCTCGACGAGCTGCTCCACGCGTGCCCGGATACCCTTGAAAGGTTTGCCATGTGATGGTAGCACGAGCGTGTCGTCGGGCAAGGTGCAGAATTCCCGCAACGAGTGAAGAAACCAGCCCAGGGCGTCTCCATGCGGCGTTGCAGCATAGACGCTGACGTTGGTGGAGATGCGCGGAAGCAACATGTCGCCCGCGATCAGCACGCCGAGCTCGGCACAGTACAGGCTGGCGTGCTCGGGCGCGTGGCCGAAGCCGACGATGACGCGCCAGCTGTGGGCACCGATGCGCAGCTCGTCGCCGGCGAACATGCGCTCGTAGCGGCCCGGTACCTGCGGCGCGCCGACGCGATAGGCGTTGCCGCGTGTGAGCAGCGCGTCGCGGCGCATGTCGTCGAGGCCGTGGCGGCGGAACTGCTCGACCATGTCGGTGGCGCAGTAGCCCGGCAGCTGGTGCCACACCGCCTGGGCGGCGAAGAACTCGCCCTGGGTCATGTGGATCGCGGCATCGTCGCGCGCCGCGAGCCAGGTGGCCAGGCCGATGTGGTCGGGGTGGTGGTGGGTCACCACGACGCGGCGTAGCGGCCGGCCGTCCGCGGCGAGTACGGCGTTCCAGGCCTCACGCGTCTCTTCGCGGGCGAAGCCGCAGTCCACCGCGGCGAGCGCCTCGCCGTCGTCGAGCAGCCACAGGTTGATGTGGTCGAGCGCGAAGGGCAGGCGCATGCGCACCCAGCGCAGGCCGGGGGCGATCTCGATCGTGTGCCCGGGCGCGGGCAGGCTGTCGAAGGGGTATTCGAGGGGCGTCGGGCTGGCGGTGCTCATGGGGTCTCCTGTGTGGCGGCGGACTCGTCCGGTGCGCGGGTTCGCCCCCGCGCGCGCGGCGTTCCTGCGGTCGCGCGATTCCGGAATGCGATCGATTACGTTAACGTTAACGTATTGACAGGCATAATTACAGACTCGACGGAGACATGAAGATGCGCCCCGAAGCACCCCAGTTCCAGCCCCGCGACCCCGGCTACGCCGAGCGCGTGCGCGCGAGCTTCGCGCTGCAGCAGGCGATGAGCCTGATCGGCGCCGAGCTTCCCGTGGTCGAGCCCGGCTACACCGAGATCCACCTGCCCTTCAAGGCGGAGATCTCGCAGCAGCACGGCTTCATCCATGGGGGCGTGGTCGGCATGATCGCCGACTCGGCCGCGGGCTACGCCGCCAACACGCTGACCCCGGCGGACACCAGCGTGCTCACCGTCGAGTACAAGCTCAACCTCGTCGCCCCTGCCGACGGCGAGCGCCTGGTGGCGCGCGGCGAAGTGGTCAAGCCCGGACGCACGCTGATCATCACCAAGGCCGAGGTCTTCGCCATCCGCGAGGGCAAATGGACCTTGTGCGCGCTGATGCAGCAGACGATCATGGCCATGCACGGCAAGAAGGAGCGCGCCGCCTGAACGGCCGCCCGCAACGTTCCCCCGAGAGATCCGTCCCCGAACCTTCCCGGAGTCCCGCAATGCCTTCCCGCCTGTGCGCCCTCGGCGCCGACGACACCACCGAGCTCGAACATGTGCGCGGATTCTTTCGCCAATATGCCGCCTGGCTCGGCGTGGACCTGAGTTTCCAGGGCTTCGCCGACGAGATCGCCAACCTGCCGGGCGCCTACGGCGCAGCCGACGGCCGTCTGTTCTACGCCGAGGTCGACGGCCAGCCGGCCGGCTGCGTCGGC
>JAGVUU010000223.1 GCA_019136105.1 Gammaproteobacteria bacterium | reverse complement strand
CGGCGTCGGCATCGTGTTCTCGCGCTTCCTCGAGGTGGACATCAACACGGGCGTGATCGTCGGCATGGCGATCGTGTTCTTCTACGCCGTGCTCGGCGGCATGAAGGGCATCACCTACACGCAGGTGGCCCAGTACTGCGTGTTGATCTTCGCGTACATGGTGCCGGCGGTGTTCATCTCGATCCTGCTCACCGGCAACGCGATCCCGCAGCTCGGCTTCGGCAGTGAGCTCACCGACGGTGGCGGCCACCTGCTCGCCAAGCTCGACGGACTGAGCACCGAACTCGGGTTCGCGCCCTACACCAGCGGACAGAAACCGCTGATCGACGTGTTCTGCATCACCGCGGCGCTGATGATCGGCACGGCGGGCCTGCCGCACGTGATCGTGCGCTTCTTCACGGTGCCCAAGGTGCGTGACGCGCGCGTCTCCGCCGGCTGGGCGCTGGTGTTCATCGCCATCCTCTACACCACCGCCCCGGCGGTCGCGGCGTTCGCGCGCCTCAACATGATCCAGACCATCAACGGCACGGACGGCGCCGGCGCCCTCTACGCCGAGGCCCCGAGCTGGATCAAGAACTGGGAGAAGACCGGCCTCATCAAGTGGGAGGACAAGAACGGCGACGGCCGCATGTTCTATGCCAAGGACGACCGCAACGAGATGACCATCGACCGCGACATCATGGTGCTCGCCAACCCGGAGATCGCGAAGCTCCCGGCGTGGGTGATCGCCCTGGTGGCGGCCGGCGGCCTCGCGGCGGCGCTCTCCACGGCGGCGGGCCTGCTGCTGGTGATCTCGTCGGCGATCTCGCACGACCTGCTGAAGAAGATGCTGATGCCAGGTATCACCGAGAAGCAGGAATTGCTGTTCGCGCGCATCGCCGCGGCTTTCGCCGTGGTGATCGCCGGCCTGCTCGGCATCTATCCGCCAGCGTTCGTCGCCCAGGTGGTGGCGTTCGCGTTCGGCCTGGCGGCGGCGTCGTTCTTCCCGGCGATCTTCCTCGGGATCTTCGACAAGCGCGCCAACATGCAGGGCGCCATCTCGGGCATGGTGGTCGGCATCGTCTTCACGGCCTGGTACATCATCCACTTCAAGTTCGTGAACCCGACGGCGGGCGCGGACCAGTGGTTCCTCGGCATCTCGCCGGAGGGCATCGGCTTCGTGGGCATGTTGCTAAACTTCGCCGTGACGTATGCGGTGAGCCACCTGACGGCCCCGCCGCCGGAGCACATCCAGCACCTGGTGGAGGACATCCGCGTGCCGCGAGGCGCCGGAGAGGCCACCCACCACTGAGCGCCGGACTGACGCTCGAGGCCGGGGCCGGCTGACCGCCGCCCCGGCCTTTTTCTTTGCCACAGGAACCGACGTGAGCGCCCACGGACAGGAATTCGATTTCGCCTCGCCGCCCTTCGACCTGCTCACGCCGGAGCAGGCCCGTGCGCTCGCCGCAGCAATCGATATCGAGTTCGTGCCTGCCGGCACGCGGGTGCTGGAGGAGGGGGCGAGCTCGTCCGCGGTGTACGTGCTGATGAAGGGCGGCGTCGCCGCGGTCGACGAGGGCGACGGCGTGCCGCGCACGTTCGCCGAGTTCGGGCCGTCCGATTATTTCGGCGCCACGGCGGTGCTCGCCGGCCGCGCACGGCACAACTACGAGGCCATCGAGGACTCGCTGCTGTGGGTGATCCCGGCGGCGGCATTTCGCAAGGCGGTGGAGTCCAACGGACGCTTCGCGGCGCACTTCGTCGACTCGCTCGCCAAGCGCACCGCGCTCGCCGAGACTGCCCCGAGCGGCGCTTCGGACCTCGGCGAGCTGATGCTGACGAAGGTGGGCGATGCCCTGCTCGGTGAGGCGGTGATCGTGCCCGAGGACTGCGCGCTCGACGAAGCGGCGCGCCGCATGCGCGACAAGCGCGTGGACTGCGTGTTCGTGAACGGTGGGCAAGGCCTCGGCATCGCCACGCGTACCGACCTCCTCGAGTCGATCGCGCTCCGCCACCGGCCGCTCGACGGTCCCGTCGGCGCAATCGTGAGCCGGCCCGTCGTCGGCTGCACGTCCGACGAGCCGCTGTTCCAGGCGCTGGTGACGATGACCCGCCGGCGCATCGAGCGCATCGCGGTGTTCGAGGACGGCGCGATCCGCGGCACGCTCGGGCTCGCGGAGTTGCTGAGCCATTATTCGAGCCACTCGCACGTCATTGGCCTGCGCGTGGCACGTGCGGAGTCGCGCGAGGAGCTCGCGGCGGCGGCGCGCGAGATCAACGGTCTGGTGCGCACGCTGCATGCGAACGGCGCGCGCATGCAATACCTCGCGGAGCTCGTGAGTGTGCTCAACCAGCGCCTCATGTCGCGACTGTTCGAGTTCAGCTTCGATGCCGAGGCGCGCGCCCGCTGCTGCCTCGTGGTGATGGGCAGCGAGGGACGCGGCGAGCAGTTGCTCAAGACCGACCAGGACAATGGCCTGGTGCTGGCGGCCGGGCTGCCGGATGCGGTGGTGGCCGCCGGGGCGCAGGCTTTCAGCGAGGGCCTGGCGACCATGGGTTACCCGCCGTGCCCGGGCGGCGTGATGGTCTCGAACCCCTTGTGGCGCGGTGACGGCCGGACCTGGATCGATCGCGTGAGCTCGCTGCGCGGCGACACGTCCGCCGAAGGCCTCATGCGTGCGGCGATCATGATCGACGCACAGCC
>JAGVUU010000335.1 GCA_019136105.1 Gammaproteobacteria bacterium | reverse complement strand
TCGCTGAAGCGCTCCCGGTTGAACAGCAGGCTGTGACGCTTGGCGTAGTTCATTCGATGCCTCGACTCCGCGCAGGACTCCCCTAACAAGGTAAGAAGCCGGGCCGCCGAACCTCGCGTCCCCCGAAAAAAAAACGGGCCCCGCCGTGAGTGACAGGGCCCGTTGTTCCGCCGAGGCGGATCGCTTGCGCGCGGCTTACAGGCCGACGGCGCCCGAGATGATGCCGGTCAGAATGCCAGGGCCGTAGAACACGGCGATGGCCATGCCGATGCCGACCACCACGGCCATCACCGACTGCTGGACGATGCCGATGCCGAGGCCGACGGCGAGCGCCGCGAGCGCGAGCAGCTGGCCGAGGCCGCCCTCGAGCCAGTCGGTGAGCTGCGTGACGGCGACGTCGAACTCGGCGCCGCCACCGCCCGCGACGGCCGCGCCGGTCACGGCCACCACGGGGGCCACGAGCGCCGCGAACGACGCCAGCTTCTTGGTCGAGAACTTGGTCATGGGTTGCTTCTCCTTCCCTTCGATGTTTGAAACGCAAGTGGGTGATCCCCACTCGCCTGCAGTGAAAGGAGAACGAGCAATGTTCACGCCGAATTTTTGAAAATAAATTTGCCCCGGTCTTTTTTTTTTGGGTGCCGCGAGGCGCGCGCGCTCGCCGGGGCGTCCGACGCGATACGGAGCCCGCAGGGTCGTCGTGCGCTCGCTGTTGTTGGCCCCGGAAACACGTGTGCCACAGCGCCGCGCTCCGACGCGGTGCTGTGCCACTTCGCAGGCAGCCAGGCGTTCGGGCTAGCGCTGCGTCGGCGCTGGTTCGCTCGTCGTTCGGCGCGTCTTTGGCGCGGGCGTGGCGGGCGCGCTACCGCCTCCGCGGGCCGCCGGCGTGGCCGAAGTGGTTGCAGCCGTATCGCGCTCGACCTGCATGGGCGTAAGTACGCGCGCGCCAGCGACCTCGGCCTCGCCCAGGCTCCAGCGGCGCGGCGTGATCTCCGAGAACAGATAGCCCGGCATGTGGAGGTCTCCCTTCGCGTCCACCCAGGGTGCCACCCAGATACGGACAACCCGCGCCGGCTCCAGCACCGGCATCGGTTGATTGAGCGGCGCCATCAGGGTCGTCGTGCCTGTCTGGGTCGAAACGCGCGTCTGCTTGATCTGCGCTACGATCGCCTTCGTGTCGATCTGCGTCTCGCCGAGATCGGTCCGCCTCGCCACCTCCGCTCGTACCGCGGCGTCAAGCGCCGGATCGCTCGTGAGCTCGTAGACCGTCATTGCATCCAGGCAGGTCACGTTCCCCGGCATGCCATCGCACGAGAAGTCCGGCTGGCCTACTGCGGCACACCCCGACACCAACGCCGCGGCCACCATCCCCGCCAGCCCACGCGAAACACCGTTCATCGTCGTTCTCCTGTTCCCACCGAGGCCAGCGTCGCCGGCACCCCGACATGACCCATGCCATCCGCGCCGACCAGCAGCGGGAGTTGCGCTATTCCGAAGAGGCGAGCCGCTGCCCGGCCCTGCTCGAGGCCGAACTGGTCGCATGGCGTCCCGGCCTTCGCGGCGCTCGCGGGCTGCCGTCCCTCCAGGTACACCGCGCGCAGAGCCTCCACCGGATCCTTGGCACACCACACCACGGCATTCGCGTTCGCGCCGCGCGGCGTGCTGTCGAGCAGCACCACCCGGAAGGTGTAGTCCTTAAGTGCCTTCGGCTCGAGCATCATCGAGAGCACCGCGCGGCACTGCTCGCACTCCGGCGCCACGAACACCGTCATGGGCCGGGCGCCCCGTCCGACGCGCAGACTGATCCGCTCGAGGTCGACGCCGTTGCGGTCGAGGTCCACGCGCCCGCTCGGCAGCTCGATCGCGGCATCCACCCCGGTCCATAGATCCGTCATCTCTCCGCGAAATACGAACCGCCGGTCGGTCGACATGTACACCACCGATCCATCCGCCAGGCTGACGCGCATCAGGCCCGTGATCGGCAGCGGCTCCACGCGCGACCCGCCGGCAGCGGCGACTCCGGCCGCCAGGCACAGCGTGGTCCCGACGATCAGCGCTGCGTATCTGCGAGGTGTCCCCATGTCGCACCGTCCGTCAGTTTCAGCGTGGCACCCTTCGTCAGGTGGATGGTGAGCTGACGCATCGCATCCAGCTCAATGATTGGGAATATCTCGTCGGCCCTATCAAGGTAGAAATCGGCAATTCGCTCCATCGCCTCGGCCGCACCCGCATATGCGCCGACTTCCAGCACCTCGCCCATGTCGGGCGCGACGAACTCGACGCCGCCGGCGTTGTCGCCGGTCTGCACCGAGCGCCGCCACTGCGGTGCAAGCGCGGAACTGAGGCCCGAGGCGAGACCCGCGAGGGCGCTGCGCGCGAGCAGCGCACCGGTGCGCTCCACCACCGTGCCGCGCAAGCCGACCTTGCCGTCCTCCCCGGTGATGTAGCCCTCGAGCGCAATGTCGATGATCTGGCCCGTCTGGTTCACGCAGCTCAGACGTTCGGTGCGCAGATGCACACGCTCGTCGTCGAGCCGCCCGACGCCTGCCGCGACCACGAAACACTCGCGCACGTTGGTGCTGAAGCGGTTCGGCAGGAACGCCAGGCTCGTTAATCGGATCGTCACCGGGTACGGCTGGCTCGTGGCCCCTCGTCCTGTCGGCGCGTCCATGCCGTTGATCAGCACGCCCTGGAACAGTGA
>JAGVUU010000026.1 GCA_019136105.1 Gammaproteobacteria bacterium | reverse complement strand
GCAGAGCAAGACCCGTGTGCGCAATACCGTCGTCGCCAACGCCGCGCGCTACTACGGAGTGACACCGATCGCCGATGCCGTGACCCTTGGCGATTTCACCGTGTCTGCCGAGTCAATCTTCACGCAGCTCGTGCCCTCCGCCCAAGTCGAGACGCCGATCGCCGATGCGCGACTCAACCAGCAGTCCGCTGCGCTCGTCGCCGCCGGCAGTGCGCTCACGATCAACCCGATCCAGATTTTCGACGCTTCGCACGATATGTTCGTGGGTGGCGGCATCCTGCCCGGCTCCCTGAGCGTTGTGCGCGACGGCATCACGCTCGTCGATTCTGGCGGCACGCTGCTCAACTCCGCTACCCTGGCGCAAGTCGGCATTGTGGATTACAGCAACGGCGTCCTCTCGCTGACGACCGCCCCGTGGGGCGCCTCTGGCGGCGTGCATACCGTCGTCTTCACCCCCGCCACGAGCCCGACGCTCGTGACCAAGAGCTTCGGCAGGGCCGCTGGTACGTGCTCACCGAAGACGGCTCCGGCGCTTTGCGCGGCACCGACAGTTCCTACGGCATCGGCTCGATCAACTTCTCGACCGGCACCGTCTCGCTCACGCTCGGCGCGCTACCCGACGTTGGCAGCCAGATCCTCTTCGCCTGGGCACCGGCCGTCACCGCTCCGAAGCTCTCGCTCATCCCGAACCTCGCATCCGAAGCGTCTCTCGTCGGAAAGACCTACGCGCGACTGGACATCGGCGTTGCGATCAAGCCGAATACGCTGGCGATCACCTGGAACGACGGCGCGGCGCGTAGTGCGTTTGACAACGGCGCGGGCGGCCTAACCGGCTACGCTACCGGCACGGTCGATTACGCTACCGGCGTAGTCCTGCTGGTCCCGACCAGCGTACCTGCCGTGAATACCACGATCTCCGTTGCGATCACCGAAGCCACCCGAGCTTCCGCCTCGGTAACGAGCCTCACGGACATGGGTGCCAACTGGCAAGCCGGAGCGCCTAGCAACATCCGCCCCGGTGCCTTCAGCGCGTCGATGCCGGTGTCGATTCCGTCCGCCATCTACGACACGAGCGCGATCGGAACGGCACAAACCCGGTTCTCGATTTACGACGACGGCGCAGGCGCCGTGAAGATGGCGCACCTGTCCGGCACCGTGACGATCGGCTCGATCAACTACACGACCGGCGTGCTGTCGATCAGCAAGTCGATCACGGGCATTCCGGTCAATCTGCCGAAGTACAAGAAAACCACCATCGTCCCGCCTTACGCGTTGAGCAGCGCCGGAGGCGCCCCGAGCTTCTCAGGTGAGACCTTCGAGTACGTCGGCATGGAAGTCGCGAACGTCACCGTTACCGTTTTCGCGTCCGGTGCAAACCCGCTCAACATCGAGGTCACGAACACCACCGACATCGGCGCGCAGTCGTACAACTTCCCGCTGACCGAGCTGCGGATCAACGGCTCCCCGAGCCGCTTCCACATCGGCAGCAATGTCTATGTGACGAGCAACGACAGCACCGACGTGATCCTAAACCCCGCCTCGACGACCGGCGTCGGCACCGTGGCGGGCCAGATCCTCAACCGCACTTCCGTCAGCACGACGAGCACCACCGGCAACGGCATTACCGCCATTAGCCAGTGGCCGACGGGCGCTTCGCCGACGCTCTCGTATGTGTCCGGCAACGGCGCTCCCCCGCTTTCCGGCGCCAGCACCACGCTGACGGTCGATTGCGCGATGTTCCGCACCGCGGTCGCTCCGCTGCGCAACGGCTCGTTCTCGGTCGCCGGCACCTGGCCGGATGGCGCTACTTTCACCGCCACTTCCGACAGCAACGGCAACATCGCCACGGGCTCTGCGGCCGGCGCGACAACGGCGGGTAGCTTCGGGGTGTTCGGCAAGGTCGATTACGAGCCGGGTGTCGTGCAGCTACGCTTCGGCCGGCGGGTGCCCGACGCATGGGCCGGCACCGAGCCGAACGTCATCGACCTCTCGTATCTGGAGATCCCCGGCGTCAAGTACGTGCAGAGCCAAGGTGTGCAAGCCGACACCCTGCGCTACAACGCCTCGGCCTACACCTACCTGCCGCTCGACGCCGACATCCTCGGCATCGACCCGGTTCGCCTGCCGTCCGATGGCCGCGTACCCATCTTCAAGCCGGGCGATTTCGCCGTGCTCGGCCACAGCGCTGAAGTTGGCCCGATCACCGTGAGCAACGGCCAGACGGTCAATTGCGGCCGGGTACGTCTCTCCCGCGTTCGCATCATCGACGCCAACGGGCAGGTCATCAACACCGGGTACAGCGCCAACCTCGAAGCAGGACTGGTTACGTTCTCCAGCGTCACGGGCTACGCGCAGCCAATCAAGATCGAGCACCGCATCGAGGACATGATGCTCGTCCGCGACGCCCAGATCAGCGGCGATATCAGCTTCACGCGCCCCGTCACCCACGACTACCCGCTCGGCAGCTACATTTCCTCCGCGCTCGTAGCCGGCGACCTCGTGGCCCGCGTCTCGACGCTGTTCGACCAGGCCACCTGGACGAATGTCTGGTCTGAGACCGTCATCGGCTCGCCGGCCACTGGCACCTACAACGACGTTCTCAGCCCGATCGAAGTGACCAACGTCGGCGCGCTGACCGAGCGCTGGGCCATCCGCTTCACGAACACGACCGCGTTCGAAGTGATCGGCGAGCACGTCGGTGTGATCGCCACTGGCAACACATCGAGCGACCTCAGCCCGATCAACCCCGCCACCGGGCAACCGTACTTCACGCTGCGGGCCATTGGCTGGGGGTCCGGCTGGAGCACCAACAACGTCCTGCGCTTCAACACCGTTGGCTGCCAGTTCCCGGTGTGGGTCGTTCGTACCGTGCAGCAAGGCCCCGAGACTGTCATCAACGATCAATTCACCTTGCTTGTTAGAGGCGACGTGGATCGTCCGTAAAGGAAACACATGGCTACCATCCCCGTTAAATACATGCACTCTGGAATGGCCGGAGCCCCCGCTCTCAACGGCACTGTCGGAGCGATGATCGCGGTGCTCGATGCCTGCCTCATCAACGGCTTCGGGCTGAAGACTGTCGATTCGCTCGTCGTCGCGAGCAACGTGGCGACCATGACGATCTCCACCGGCCACTCGTTCGAGGTCGGCAGCGTGTCGCTGATCTCCGGCGTGACGGGCGCGCTCTCCGCG
>JAGVUU010000341.1 GCA_019136105.1 Gammaproteobacteria bacterium | reverse complement strand
GTGATCGCCTCGAAGTAGCCACGCTGCACCATCAGGTCGGCGACGGTCTCGGGCGACACGCGCGTCTCCCGGATCGCCGGGATCGCGAGCGGGGTGGCCGGGTCGGTCTCCGGAATGCGGTTGAACCCGTGGATGCGCGCGACTTCCTCGATGAGGTCTTCCTCGATGGCGATGTCGAAGCGCCATGCAGGCGGCGTCACGCGCCAGGCGGCGCCACCGTGCTCGACCACTTGCATGCCCAGCGAGCGCAGGATGCGATCGATTCCGGCATCGTCGATCTCGGCACCGATCACACGGCGCGCGCGCGACGGACGGAACGACACCACGGCCCGACGCGGCAGCTCGTCCGCGAGTTCGGTCACCTCGGTCGGGCCGGCGGTGCCGTCGGCACACGCGAGCAGCAACTCCGTGGCTCGCTCGATGGCACGCTCCTGGAGCATGGGATCGACGCCGCGCTCGAAACGTTGCGATGCGTCGGTGACGAGCCCGTAACGCCGGCCACGGCCGGCGATTGCCGATGGGTGGAAGAACGCCACTTCGAGCAGCACATCGGTCGTGTCGGTACCGATGCCCGAGTGGTCACCGCCCATCACGCCGGCGAGGCCCAGGGGCTTCGCGTGATCGGCGATCACGAGCACCGTCTCGTCCATCGTGATCTCGCGGCCGTCGAGCAGGCGCAGCGTCTCCCCGGCCCGCGCGCGGCGGACGACGATGCCGCCCTGCAGCTCGCGCAGGTCGTAGGCGTGCATTGGTTGCCCGAGTTCGAGCATCACGTAGTTGGTGACGTCCACGACCGCGCTGATCGGGCGCAGGCCCGCGCGGCGCAGCCGCTCCCGCATCCACAAGGGCGCCTGTGCGTCCGGGCGCACGCCGCGAATTACACGCGCGGCAAAGCGCGCGCAGCCCGCGCCCGGGACGAGTTCGACCGGGAACCGTTCGCTCGACCGGGCCGGCACGGCGTGCATCTCGGGACCGGCGAGCTTCGTGCTCGTCAGCACCGCCGCTTCGCGGGCCACGCCGAGCACGCTCATGCAGTCACCGCGGTTCGGCGTCAGGTTGATCTCAATGAGCGTGTCGTCGAGCGAGCTCGGCGGGCAGTTCCATCAGGCCGCTCGAGTCCTCGGCAATGCCGAGTTCCCGGGCCGAGCACAGCATGCCGAACGACTCGACGCCGCGCAGCTTGGCCTTCTTGATCTCCATGCCGCCGGGCATGGTCGTGCCCAGCGTGGCGAGTGGCGCCTTGAGGCCCGCGCGTGCGTTCGGCGCGCCGCACACGATCTGCAGCAACTCGCTGCCGCCCGCGTTCACCTTGCAGACGCTCAGGCTGTCGGCATTCGGGTGCTTCTCGCGCTCGACGATCTCGCCGACCACGATTCCCGGCAGCGGCGGAGCCGCAGGCTCGACGGCCTCGACCTCCAGGCCCGCCATGGTGAGGCGCTCCGCGAGATCGCGGGCCTCCGCCGGCTTGCCAAGCCAATCATTCAACCAGTTGACGCTGATGCGCATCGCTCTTCCCCGCGTCTCAACCGAACTGGCGCAGGAAGCGCAGGTCGTTCTCGAAGTACAGGCGGATGTCGTTCACGCCGTAGCGCAGCATGGCGAGGCGCTCGATGCCCATGCCAAACGCGTAACCCGTGTAACGCTCGGTGTCGATGTTCACGTTGCGCAGCACGTTCGGATGGACCATGCCGCAGCCGGCGATCTCGAGCCAGCCAGTGTTCTTGCACACGCGGCAACCCTGGCCGCTGCAGAACACGCACTCGATGTCCACCTCGGCCGACGGCTCGGTGAACGGGAAATACGACGGACGGAAGCGGATGCCGAGCTTGCGCTCGAAAAAGCGCTCGACGAAGTGGTGCAGCACCGAGCGCAGGTGCGCGAGGCTCACGCCCTCGTCCACCACCAGGCCTTCGATCTGGTGGAACATCGGCGTGTGCGTGACGTCGGAATCGCAGCGGTACACGCGGCCCGGCATGATCATGCGCAGCGGCGGCTTCTCGCGCAGCATGGCGCGGACCTGCACCGGCGACGTGTGCGTGCGCAGCAGGCGCCCGTCCGGGAAGTAGAAGGTGTCGTGCATCGCGCGCGCCGGATGATCGGCGGGGATGTTGAGCGCCTCGAAGTTGTGCCAGTCGTCCTCGACCTCGGGGCCGTCCTCCACCGAGAAGCCGGCATTGCGGAACAGCGCCTCGATGCGGCGCCGCGCGCGGCTCACGGGATGCAGGCCGCCCGGCTGCTGTCCGCGGCCCGGCTGCGTCACGTCGATGCGTCCGGCGGCGAGCTGCGCATCGAGCGCCGCCTGCTCGAGCGTCGCCTGTCGCTCGGCCAGCACGGCCGCGAGCTCGTCGCGCACGGCGTTGATGCGCGCACCGGCAGCGCGGCGCTCGTCGGGCGCGAGCCCGCCCAGCGTCTTGAGCAACGCCGTGATCACGCCCTTCTTGCCGAACAGCTCGACCTTGAGCGCCTCGAGCGCGGGCAGGTCGGCGCACGCCGCGATGCGGCCGCGCGCGTCAGCGGCGAGCTGCTCGAGATTGTGGGTATCGGTGCCGGTCATGACGCCTCGGGAAGTCCAGTGGGGACGATCACCGTCGGAGACAGTCCCCTGACAAAAGAGGCCGGGCCGCTCGCGCGCCCCGGCCTCGTACGGTCAGCGGCGCGGAGCTCAGGCCGCGCCGTGCTCGCTCATCAGGACGCGAGGCCGGCCTTGGCCTGCTCGGCGAGCTTGCCGAACGCCTCGATGTCGTGGACGGCGATGTCCGCGAGCGTCTTGCGGTCGATCTCGAGGCCCGCCTTCTTCAGGCCCGACATCATGCGGCTGTAGCTCAGGTCGAAACCGCGAGCGGCCGCGTTGATGCGCGTGATCCACAGCGCCCGCATGTCGCGCTTCTTGGCGCGACGGTCGCGGTAGGCATACTGGCCGGCCTTGATGACCGCCTGCTTCGCCGTGCGGAACACCTTGCGGCGTGCGTTGTAGTAGCCCTTCGCCTTGGCGAGGATCTTCTTGTGCCGGCGCCCTGCGATGACGCCACGCTTAACTCGTGCCATGGGTCACCTCGCTCAGGCGTGCGGCAGCAGTTGTTCGAGACGGCCGAGGTCCTGCTTCGCGACCTGCGTGGGGCCGCGCAGCTGACGCTTACGCTTGCTCGTCTTCTTCGTGAGGATGTGTCGCTTCTGCGACTGGCCGCGCTTGAAGCCTTTCGCCGTCTTGCGAAAACGCTTGGCTGCGGCCCGGTTGGTCTTCAACTTGGGCATATGGACTCCTGTTTGTTAGCCCGTTTCACCACGGCCCGACGGCCGCAGATCGAGGGCGAAGAAGCGGCCGAAGCCGCCCTTACTTCTTTTTCGGCGCGAGCATCATGACCATCTGCCGGCCTTCCATCAGCGGGTGCTGTTCGACCTGCGCGTAGGCCGCGAGGTCGTTCTGCAACCGCATCAGCATCTGCCTGCCGAGGTCGGTGTGCGCCATCTCTCGGCCACGGAACCGCAAGGTCACCTTGGCCTTGTCCCCTTCCTGGAAAAAGCGAATCAGATTCCTGAGCTTGATCTGATAGTCGCCTTCGTCCGTTCCGGGGCGAAACTTCACTTCCTTGACCTGGATCTGCTTCTGCTTCTTCTTCGCCGCGTGGGTCTTCTTGTTCTGCTCGAACAGGAATTTCCCGTAGTCGATGATGCGGCAGACCGGCGGGTCCGCCATCGGCGAGACTTCCACCAGGTCGAGTTCTTGCGAAGAAGCCAGCTGCAGCGCGTCGTAACGGCTCATCACCCCGACTTGTTCGCCGTCTGCGCCGATGATGCGCAGCTGCGGGGCCGT
>JAGVUU010000104.1 GCA_019136105.1 Gammaproteobacteria bacterium | reverse complement strand
CTCGTAATCGATGTTCTCGAGCTTGCCGCCCTGCACGCGGCTCAGCAGGCGGCCGAAGCTGCTCACGAAGTTCGTGGTCACCAGCATGTCGAACTCGGCTTCGCCGAGCGCAGGCAACACGAACGCCTGGTCGCTCATGCCTTCCGCGAAGCTGTCGCCCATCATGATGATCGTGTACTCGAGGCCGCGCACGGGCAGTTCGAGGTCGTTCGGGTTGATCACCTTCACGCGCACCTTGAAGCGCTGCGCGAACATGTCCGTCGACAGCATCTGCACGCCCATCAACTCGAGCTTGGGCGCCTCGAGCTTCGACCCCACTGTCGAGCAGGCTGCAAGCAGCACGGCGCAGGCAGCGACGAACAACAGGCGCACGGAATGGATCGGCATCGGGTGTCTCTCCTCGCGAAGTCGGGAAGCGCGCGGCGGCCAGGGCCTCAGCCCTGGCGCTGCCCGGCGCGGAGCATCGCCGGCGTCACCAGCGTGACGCCGTTCTCGGTGACGTAGAAGCGCTCGCGGTCGGCCTGCGGGTCGACGCCGATCTGCATGCCGTCCGGGATCAGCGAGCCCTCGTCGATGATCGCGCGGCGGATCACGCAGCGCTCGCCGACGCGCACGCGCGGCAGGATCACCGCGCCCTCGATCTGCGAGTAGTCGTGCACGCGCACGTTCGAGAACAGCAGTGATTTCGCGACGCGCGAACCCGAGATGATGCAGCCGCCCGACACCATCGAGTCGAGCGCGGCACCGCGGCGGTCGGGGTCGTCGAACACGAACTTCGCGGGCGGCAGCTGCTCCTGGTAGGTCCAGATCGGCCACTGTTCGTCGTAGATGTTGAGCTCGGGTGATACGGTCACGAGCTCGAGGTTGGCGTCGTAGTACGCGTCCACCGTGCCGACGTCGCGCCAGTAATTCTGCGCCTTGGTGCGCACGTCCTCGAACGGGTAGGCGAACACGCGCAGCTTGTCGATCGCGTCCGGGATGATGTTCTTGCCGAAGTCGTGTGCGGAGGCGGGATCCTCCGCGTCGGCGCGCAGCAGCCGCTCGAGCAGTCGCGGGTTGAACACGTAGATGCCCATCGACGCGAGCGCCACGTCGGGGCGCCCGGGCATCGGCGGCGGGTCGCGCGGCTTCTCGAGGAAGTTGAGCACCCGGTTGGACTCGTCCACCGCGAGCACGCCGAACTCTCGCGCGCGCGACACGGGTACCTCGACCACGCCCACCGTGATATCCGCTTCCTTCTCGACGTGGAAGCCAATCATCGGGCCGTAGTCCATCTTGTAGATGTGATCGCCCGCGAGCACCAGCACGTGCAGCGGACGGTGCGCGCGTATCAGGTCCATGTTCTGCCACAGCGCATCGGCCGTGCCCTGGTACCAGTCGGAGCCGCGGCGCTGCTGCGCCGGGATGATCTCGACGAACTCGCCGAACTCGCCGCGCAGGTAACCCCAGCCGCGCTGGATGTGCTGGATCAGGGAGTGCGCCTTGTACTGCGTGAGCACCGAGATCTGGCGGATGCCGGAGTTCACGCAGTTCGACAGCGCGAAGTCGATGATGCGGAACTTGCCGCCGAACGGCGTGGCCGGCTTGCAGCGATCCTCGGTCAGGTGCTTGAGGCGCTCGCCACGGCCGCCGGCCATGATCACGGCCAGCGTGCCCCGGGTCAGGCGACTCAGGTATCGGCGGGGGGCAAACATTCGCTGCTGTTCGGTCGACATGCTGCGCTGCACTCCGTGCACCTGACGTATGCGCCGATGTTACAGAGTGCGCGTGACAGCCGACACCCGCGCAAAGCCGCTATGGCGCGGCACCGACAACGATTGCACGGCAACGGCAGCTGTGAAGTTCCAGCGACCTGTCGAGTGAATAATATTATTGACTTACTCATATTACGTATTGTTTAATATTCTCCAATTGATGAGATGAGTCGCCGCCAGTGACCAGCGAGCCAGAACACGCCGTCCCGCCTGACGACCCAACGGATCTGCACACGCGCAAGTTCCAGCGCGAACTCAGCGCCGGACTGACGTCGCTGGTGTTGCTGTCCGTGCTTGCAGATGCCACCGAAGACCTTTACGGCTACGAGATCGCGCGCCGCCTGAGCGGCGAGAGCGACAATGGCGGGCCGTTCAAGCTCGGTGCGCTCTATCCCGTGCTGCGCAACCTGAGCGCGGCGGGTTTGCTGTCGAGCCGCGTCGTACCTTCGTACTCGGGGCCGCCCCGCCGCTACTACCGGATCACACCGCTCGGCCGTGACGCGCTCGAGTCTTGGCGCGCCACCTGGACTGCCACGCGCGATTTCGTGGACTCGACCCTCAACCGTGCCCCTGCCCAGGAGACCTCGTCATGACGGCCGCCCCCCCGCGCACCGTCGAGCAGTACCTCGACGCCCTGCGAGCCGCCCTCAAGGGCGCCGACCCGGCCCTCGTGCAGGATGCGTTGTACGACGCCGAGGAACACCTGCGCGCAGAACTGGCCGCGCATGCCGGGGACGCCGAGGGCGACGTGCTCGCCCGCATCGTGCAGAGCTACGGCGCGCCCGACGAGGTGGCCGACGCCTACCGCACCAACGAGACCACGATCCAGAAGGCGCTGCGCACGCCCGCCCCGCGCCCGCGCACCACGGCACTCGGCCGCTTCTTCGGCATCTACACCGACCCGCGCGCGTACCTGAGCCTGCTCTACCTGCTGCTCGCGCTCGTCACCGGCATCGCCTACTTCACCTTCGCGACCGCAGGCCTCG
>JAGVUU010000003.1 GCA_019136105.1 Gammaproteobacteria bacterium | reverse complement strand
AGTAATCCTTCGGTTAAGATGGCTGCATGGGAATCCGGGGGAAACCATGCGACCAGCCGCAAGATTGACGCTGTCCGCGCTCCTGATGACGACGCTTGTGGCGTGCGGGGCGCCCGCACCCGCGCCTCAGGACAAGGAAGCCGCCCGCGAGAAGGGGCGTGACACCGACGAGACGGTCTTCGACGACATGATCCAGACCCAGGATCGGGCTCGCGCCGTCGAGGACGTGACACTCGGCCGCAAGGCCGAGATGGACGCGGCCATCGAGCAGTCGGAGGGCGACGCCGCGCCGGACGAGCGCTGAGCGGGCCGGCCGTCCCCGAGTGAGCGCATTTTCTCCTTTCGAGCGCCTGCTGCTGCCGCTGGTGCGCCGCTTCGTGGCGCTCTGGGTGCGGCCATCCGTGCTGCCCGACGACCCGGCGGGGAGCTTCACCTCCGGGCGGAAGGTCGTGTACGCGCTGGAGAAGCGCAGCCTCGTCGACGTGGCGGTGCTCGAGTACGTCTGCCGGGGACGCAGCCTGCCCATGCCGCTGGCCGACCCCGACGGCCCCGGGCCTCTCAAGGTCGGCATCGTGTTCCTCGAGCGCCGCGCCGGCCTGTTCCGCACGCGCGTCGATCGCCGCACGCCAGAGGGGCTGCGGGAACTGGCCGCCGCCGCTTCGCGCGACATCGCGTTCGAGGCGGACATCGTGCCGGTGAGCCTGTTCTGGGGGCGCGCGCCGGGCCGTGAGCGCGAGTGGTTCCGGCTCCTCGTGGCCGAGGGTTGGGACATCGGTGGCCGCTTCCGCAAGGTGCTCTCGTTGCTCGTGAACGGCCGCAACCTGATGCTGCTGTTCGGCGACCCGTTGCCGCTGCAGCCGTCGCTCGCGGAAACACGGGGCCTGCCCGTGGGCCCGCGGCGCCTGTCACGGCAGCTGCGCGCGCAGTTCCGCAACCAGCGCGTGGCCACCATCGGCCCCGACCTGTCGCACCGGCGCACGATCGTCGCCCAGGTGCTCAGGACCGAGGCCGTGCGCGAGGCGGTGCGCGGCGAGATGCGCGACAAGGGCGTCAGCCGCCGCGAGGCGCTGAAGCTGGCGCGTGGTTATGCGTACGAAATCGCGGCGAACTACTCGCACTGGTTCGTGACGCTGATGTACGGCGTATTGAGCCGGTTGTGGAATCGCCTGTACGACGGCGTCGAACTCGCCAACTTCTCGAGCCTGGAATCGGTCGCCGAGGGCAGCGAAATCATCTACGTGCCCTGCCACCGCAGCCACATGGACTACCTGCTGATGTCCTACGTGGTCTATCACAAGGGCTTCGCGGTGCCGCACATCGCGGCGGGCATCAACCTCAACATGCCGGTGATCGGCTCGTTCCTGCGGCGCGGCGGCGCGTTCTTCCTGCGGCGCAGCTTCTCGGGCAACGCGCTCTATTCGGCCGTCTTCATGAAGTACCTCGGCCTGATGATGGCGCGCGGCCACTCGATCGAGTACTTCATCGAGGGCGGCCGCAGCCGCACCGGCCGGCTGCTCAAGCCGAAGGCGGGCATGCTGTCGATGACGGTACGCAGCTACCTGCGCGAGCCCACGCGCCCGCTGGTGTTCGTGCCGATCTACTTCGGCTACGAGCGGCTCGTCGAAGGGCGCACCTACATCGGCGAGCTTTCCGGCCAGCCGAAGGAGAAAGAGAGCGTCCTCAACCTGCTCAAGACCATCCCTGCGCTGCGCAGCCGCTTCGGCAAGGTGTACGTGAGCTTCGGCGAGCCACTGCCCCTCGACCCGCTGATCCAGAAGCACGCGCCGGACTGGAGCGGCGAGCCGTCCGGCTCGGACGACCGCCCGCCGTGGCTCAACCCGCTGGTGAAGGAACTCGCCACGGGCATCATGACGCGCGTCAATGCCGCGGCCTGCGTGACGCCGGTCAACCTGCTCGGGCTGGTGCTGCTCGCGACGCCGCGTCAGAGCATGGGCGAGGCCGACCTCGCGCGGCAGCTCGAGCTCTATGCGTCGCTGCTGCGCCAGGCGCCGTACTCGCCGCGCGTGTGGGTCACGGGCACCGACGGAGCGGCCATGATCCGCTACGGCGAGTCGCTCGGCATCCTGCGCCGCCAGCCGCACGAACTCGGCGACGTGGTGCAGATGCCGGTCGAGAAATCGATCCTCACCAGCTACTTCCGCAACAACGCGCTGCACCTGCTGCTGATGCCGTCGCTGCTCGCCTGCGCGTTCCTGAGCAACCCCACGGTCCCGCGCGCGGACCTGCAGCGTCTCGCGCGGCGCGTCTACCCCTACGTCGCGGACGAGTATTTCCTGCGCTGGAGCGAGCAGGAGTTGCCGGCCGTCGTAGACGAACTGCTCGAGGACCTGCTCAACCACGGCTTGCTGACAGCCAGCGAGGACCGCAGCGTGTGGCACCGGCCGCCCGCCGAGACGCCCGAGGCAGTGCAGCTCTCGGTGCTCGCGCAGGTGACGGTGCCGATCCTGGAGCGCTATTACCTCGCGCTCGCGCTGCTGCTCAAGGCGGGCACGGGCCGCCTGAACCAGGAGTCGCTCGAGCGCCAGTGCCAGCTGATGGCGAGCCGCATGGCGCTGCTCTACGAGATCAATTCGCCGGAGTTCTTCGACCGCGCGCTGTTCCAGAACTTCCTCGCGCTGCTGCGCGATCGCAACGTACTGCGGGTGGACGACGAGGGACGGCTCGAGTTCGAGGCAGTGATGCTCGAGGCGATCGTGTCTGACGCGCAGATGGTGCTGAACGAGCAG
>JAGVUU010000228.1 GCA_019136105.1 Gammaproteobacteria bacterium | reverse complement strand
CGGTGGCGCAGCGCGGCACTCGACAACGCTCCGAGCATGGCGCCCACGCCGAAGCCTCCCATCAGGATGCCGTAGGTGGCGGCGCCGCCGCCGAGCAGGTCGCGCGCCACGATCGGCATCAACGCCGGCACCGCCGCGATCGGTATCGCGTGCAGGGCGCAGCGCGTCAGGATCGCGACGAGGTGGGGCGACTGGCTCACGTAACGCAGGCCAGCGCCGAGCGCCGTGCCGAGCGGCTCGGGCGGCAACTCGGCGCGCACGCGCTTCGGCCGCCACCACACGAGCGTGGCGATGATGCCCAGGTACGACACGGCGTTGACCACGAACGCCGCCGCCGCACCGACGGCGGCCACGATGACGCCGCCGATGGCCGGCCCGACGCTGCGCGCCAGGTTGAAGCCGGCGGCGTTGGCCATTACGGCCTGTGCAATCTGCGCGCGTGGCACCTGGTCGCCGATCGATGCCTGCCACGCCGGCGCAAAGGCAGCGGCGCCGCAGCCGATCAGGAACGTGAGGCCGAGCAGCAGGGCAGGCGTGACGCGTCCCGCCAGCATCACCACGGCGAGCGCCACGGACGCGAGCAGCGCCAGCACCTGCGACACCAGCATGATGGTGCGGCGATCACGCGTGTCGGCGAGCGCGCCGGCGAGCAGCGACAGGAAGAAGAACGGCAGGGTGTTCGCCGTCTGCACCAGAGCGACCTGGTCGGGGGAGGGCGCGATGGTGGCCATCAGCCAGGAGGCGCCCACGGTCTGGATCATGCTGCCGAACGAGGAGGCGAGCGAGGCCCACCAGAAAAGCGCGAACGCGCGATGTTCGAACGGCGCGAGCGTGGCTGTGCGCCAGCGGGCGAACCGCGACGGCGTTTCCTCGGCATCGACGGGCATGCGCCAATCTAGCACGCCGGATCGCGCCCCTGTGCCGGGGGCGCAGCCGCGCGCGGAATCAGCCCGCGGCCGACAAAGGCCAGAGATCGGCGGCGCGGAAGCGGCCGGTGGCGGTCAGCTCGGCATAGGCCGCGCGCTCGGCGCGCAGCTGCACGCGCCGCTCCATGAACGGGGTGCGGGCGACGTCGTCGAGCGAGCGCGAGCTCGAGAACAGGAAGCCCTGGCCCGCCACGCAACCGAGGTCCAGCAGGTAGGCCACCTGGTCCTCGTTCTCGATGCCTTCGGCCACCGTCTCGAGTCCGAGTGTCGTGCCGAGCATCACCACCGCCCGCGCGAGTTCCGGCCCGCCATTTTGTTCGGTCATGCGGCTCACGAACGCGCGGTCGATCTTGAGGATGTCGATCGGGAAGCGGTGCAGGTACGACAGCGACGAATACCCCATGCCGAAGTCGTCGATCGCGAGCCGCACGCCGAGCGCCTTCAGCTCGCGGAACCGCTGCAGGTTCACCTCGGTGTTCTGCATGATCGTGCTCTCGGTCAGCTCGATCACCAGGCACCCCGGATCGAGGCCCGAGACCTCGAGCGCATGGCGCACGTCCTCGACGAGGTTGCCCTGCTGGAGGTGACGGCCCGAGATGTTCACCGCGACGCGCAGGCCGTCGCCCGCGGCCACGGTTTCGCTCCACTTGCGGATCTGGGTGCACGCGTCCACGAGCACGCGACGGCCGATCTCGACGATGCGGCCCGACTCCTCGGCGATCGTGATGAAGGCTCCCGGCATGACGATGCCCCGCTGCGGGTGGTGCCACCGCAGCAGGGCCTCGACGCCCAGCAGCTCGCGACGGGTCAGGTCCACGACGGGCTGGAATTCGAGGAAGAACTCGTTGCGCGCCAGTGCGAGGTCGATGTCCTGTTCGAGGCGCAGGCGGTCGTGCAGCTGCTCCTGCATGCAGGTCTCGAAGACGACGAGACGCGCCTTGCCGGCCGCCTTGGCGTTGTACATGGCGATGTCGGCATTGCGCAGCAGCTGCTCGGCGTCGTCCCCGGGGCACGAGCAGGCGACGCCGATGCTGGCGGACGCGTCCGTCTCGCGGCCATCGAGCAGCAGCGGCCGGCTGAATGCGGCGCTGATCGGGCGGGTGACGCGCTCGATGTCGGTGTCGCTGCCGATGCCCTCGAGCAGGATGGCGAACTCGTCGCCGCCGAGCCGCGCCACGGTGTCCGACGGCCGGGTCGCCTTGACCAGGCGCTGCGCCACCGCCTGCAGCAAGCGGTCGCCCGCGTCGTGGCCGAGCGTGTCGTTCACGATCTTGAAGTTGTCGAGGTCGAGGAACATGACGGCGACGCGCTGCTGCGTGCGCTGCGCGAGGGCGAGCGCGTGTTCGACCCGGTTCCAGAACAGGCTGCGATTGGCGAGCAGGGTGAGGTGGTCGTGGAACGCGAGCTTGCGCAGCTGCTCCTCGAGCCCCTTGCGCTCGCTCACGTCGCGGAAATTGAGCGCGAGGCCGGCGACGGCCGGGTCGCCGGTCAGGTTGCTGCCGACGCACTCGAGCGTGCTGCGCCGCTCGCCGGTTTCGACCACCGCCTCGAAGGGCCCGACCGTGCGGCCCTCGGTCGCCGCCACTTCCGCCAGGAAGGCCGCGAGCCGCTCACGGTCGCCGTCGGGCCACAGGTCGAGCAGGTTCCGCCCGACCAGGGCGTCCGGATGCATCGCGAACGTGCGTTCGGCCGCCGGCGATGCAAAGCGCAGCTGGCCGTCGGTATCCGCAATCATGATCACGTCCGATGCGTTCTTGATGAGCGACGCATAGCGGGCCTCGACCCGGCCGGCGGCCCGCCGCTCGCGCAGCAGTGCATCGTCCCGCGAGATC
>JAGVUU010000110.1 GCA_019136105.1 Gammaproteobacteria bacterium | reverse complement strand
TCTCGGTCGGCCTCCTGTGCATGCTCACGTTCCGCTCGCTGCGCCTCACGCTGTGCGTGATCATCCCGCTCGCGCTGGTCACGGTGCTGTGCAACGCGCTGATGGCGATGCTCGGCATCGGCCTCAAGGTGAACACGCTGCCGGTGGTGGCGCTGGGCGTCGGCGTCGGTGTCGACTACGGCATCTACCTGTTCGAGCGCATCAAGCACGAGATGCAGGAGGGCATGAAGCTGGTGCCTGCGTACGTGCACGCGCTCAAGCAGCGTGGCACCGCGTCGCTGTTCACCGCCGTGACGATGACGGTGTCGGTCGGCACCTGGTACTTCTCGGCACTCAAGTTCCAGGCCGACATGGGCATCCTGCTCGCGTTCATGTTCCTGGTGAACGTGTTCGGCGCGATCCTGCTCGCGCCGGCGCTTGCGGCGTACTTCGTCAGCGACGACACGTTCCTCAAGAAGGACAAGAAGGCCTGACGAAGGAACGGACGGCCGCGTGAGCGCTTCCAGCCCGGGCCAGGGTGGTCGGTCGTCCGACCCCCTGGCCCTTTCCTTGCGGCTCCCCTGCGGGGCCGTCCTGCCGAACCGGCTCTGCAAGGCCGCGATGACCGAAGGCGTCGCGGACTCGCAGCTGCGTGCCACCGACCGGCACGCGACCCTGTACCGCACGTGGAGCGAAGGTGGGGCCGGGCTGCTGCTCACCGGCAATGTGCAGGTCGACCGCGATGATCTCGAGCGTCCGGGCAACGTAGCGATCGATCCCGCCGCGCCGGAGACGGTCTCGGCCGAGGCCCGCGCGCGGCTCGCACGTTGGGCACAGGCGGGGACTGCAGCGGGCAACCACTTGTGGATGCAGATCTCGCACGCGGGCCGCCAGGCGCCGTGGTACGTCACGCGGCGTCCGAAAGGGCCCTCGGCCGTGAAGCTCGAACTTCTCGGCAATTACTGCACGCCGCGAGCGCTCACCGAGGAGGAGATCCTCGACCTGGTGCAGCGCTTCGCCACCGCTGCCACGATCGCGCGCGAGACGGGCTTCACCGGCGTGCAGGTGCACGGCGCGCACGGCTACCTGATCAGCTCGTTCCTGTCGCCGGTCACCAACCTGCGCACCGACGCGTGGGGCGGGCCGCTCGAGAACCGCGCCCGCTTCCTGCTCGAGACCGTGCGTGCGGTGCGGCGCGCCGTCGGCGCCGATTTCCCGGTGGCGGTGAAACTCAACTCGGACGACTTCCGCAAGGGCGGCTTCAGCCACGCCGAGTGCCTGCAGGTCGTGGAGTGGCTGAACGGCGAGTCGCTCGACCTGCTCGAGGTCTCGGGTGGCACCTATGAGCAGCCGCGCCTGATCGGTGCCGAGGGCCGCGCCGGCGATGCCGTCCCGGTGCGTGCGAGCACGCGTGCGCGGGAAGCGTATTTTCTCGACTACGCCGAGGCGATCCGGAAGGTCGCCCGCATGCCGCTCATGGTCACTGGCGGCTTCCGCTCGCGGCAGGCGATGGAAGCCGCACTCGAAGGCGCCTGCGACATGATCGGACTCGGCCGGCCGTTGTGCTGGCAGCCCGATTTCCCGCGCCGGCTGCTCGCGCGCGAGGTGGACCGCATCGAGCGCTTGGAGGACCGCCTGCATTTTGCGGATCGCGGCTGGCGCTCGCCGTCGAGCCCCTTCACCGTGGCCAAGGTGTTGAACGCCTTCGGCGCGCAGTCCTGGTATTACTGCCAGCTGTTCCGGCTCGCCGACGGCAAGCCCGCAGACCTCGAGCGAGGCATGCTCTCGACGCTCGTCGAGTACCTGCGCGACGAGCTCAGGGCTTCGCGACGCCCAGCCAGCCGATGACGAATAGCAGCGTCCACAGGCACCACAGCACGTAGGTGCCGCGGTTCATCGCCGTCACCACGGTCTGCTCGTCCTCGGCCGTGCCCTTGCCGGCCCAGATGCGTGGCCAGGCGCGGTACGCATCGCGGATGTAGTAGCGGATGCCGATGCCACAGGCCAGCACGCCGGCGAACAGGATCACCTTCCAGGCGAGCCACGGCGCGGACATCGGCGAGCCGGTGACCAGCGACTTGACGCCGATGAACAGGACGCACGCGATCAGCACGTAGCGGCTGCGCCAGTCCCAGCGTGCCAGCACCGGACCGGAGGCCGCCGAGCGCTTCCAGTGCGTGAGCCACATGAAACCGAACCACAGCGCCGAGGCGACCCACAGTGCGGCGAGCGCCGCGTCGTCGAGCGGCACCTGGCCGATCTGCGCCGCGAGCGTGAAACCGAGCGGCACGCTCAGGATCAGCGCGTTGCGCGGG
This sequence comes from Gammaproteobacteria bacterium, assembly GCA_019136105.1. Taxonomy (GTDB): domain Bacteria; phylum Pseudomonadota; class Gammaproteobacteria; order Steroidobacterales; family Steroidobacteraceae; genus RPQJ01. The sequence goes on along the minus strand of JAGVUU010000110.1, from coordinate 2,198 downwards.
TGCTGGTCGACGTGCAGGAGGAAGTCCCACAGGCGCTTGCGCTCGAGGGGCGGCAGCGACGATCCTCTGGCGACGTAGTGGGTGAGGGCATTGACGACGAGGTCGCTGCCGATCCAGTAGCCCATCACGAGCACGTGCAGCCACAGGATGACTTCGTACGACATCTTTCGCTTTCCCCCTGAGGACGATCGGCCATGAACGATACCGCACGCCGCGCCGCACTGCTCGCCGAAACCCTCCGTTCCGACCTGGGCCCGGATGCCGTCTGCACCGACGATGCCGAGCGGGAATTCTGTTCGGCGGACCTCTACGCACCCGGCGTCACCTGCGCGCTCGTCGTGCGGCCTGCGGATCTCGCGCGGGAGTGGCGCGCGCGGTTGTGGCTGCTGCGACGGCTGGATTCGCGGTGATCGCGCGCGGCGGCGGCCTCACCTATACGGGTGGCTATGCGCCGGTGCGCGAGGACACCGTCGTCCTCGACCTGCGCCGGCTCGACCGGATCGTCGAGATCGCTCCCGACGACATGTACGTCACCGTCGAGGCGGGCGTCACGTGGAAGCAGTTGCACGCGGCGCTCGCGCCCCATGGCCTGCGCCTGCCGTGCTACGGCACGTTTTCGGGCGCGGGCGCGACGGTCGGTGGCGGGTTGTCCAACGGCGCGCTGTTCTTCGGCACGGCACGTTTCGGGACCGTTGCCGACGCGCTGCTCGGACTCGAGGTGGTGCTCGCCGATGGCTCGGTGCTTGCCACGGGCCAGGGTGCGCTCGCCGCGGGCCGCAGGCCGTTCTATCGCACGTTCGGCCCTGACCTGGCCGGCCTGTTCGTGCACGACGCCGGCGTATTCGGCGTGAAGACGGCGGCCACGTTCCGTCTCATCCAGGTGTCCGCCGCCCAGGCCTATGCGTCATTCGCCTTCGCCGGCGCCGCCGGTGCGATCGGGGCCCTGAGCGCGGTGGCACGTGCCGACCTCGCCGAAGAGGCCTACGCATTCGATCCCGAAACGACGCGTCGCCACCTTGCGGACGTGGACATCGGTGCAGCGCTGCGAGCCCTCGCCGCAGTCGCTCGCGGACAAGGCGGTGTGCTGAAAGGGCTGCGCGAAAGTGCGCGCGTTGCCCTGGCGGGGCGGGGGAGCCTGCCGATCGATGCCTACTCGATCCACCTCGTGTGCGCCGGCCGAAGCGATGCCGCGGTGGCGGCCGACCTCGACGCCTGCCGTGCGGTCGCGCTGCAGCACGGTGGCGTCGAGTTACCCGACTCGATCCCGAAAGTGGTCCGCGCCCAGCCGTTCCCGCCGCTCGATGACGTGGTCGGCGCCGAGGGCGAGCGCTGGGCCGCGCTCAACGCGAAGATCGCGCACAGCGACGCGCCGGGGTTCGTTGCCGCCGCCGAAGCCTTGCTCGCATCACACTCGGCCGACATGGAGCACCACGGCATCCGCGTCAGCCGCCTGATGATCGCGGTGTCGAACCATGCGTTCAGCTACGAGCCGGTGCTGCATTGGCGTGACGCTTGGCTGCCGGGCCATCGGCGTGCCATGTCGCCCGGCAAGCTGGCGCGCCTGCACGAGCCGGCACAAGATCCGGCGGTCCGCGCGCTGGTGCACGAGATCCGCCGCCAGCTGGTCGACCTGTTCGCGGCGCACGGCGCGGCTTCGAACCAGATCGGCAAGACCTACCCGTACCTGTCCGTGCTGCGGCCGGAGTCGCGAGCGTTGCTCGAGGGGCTGAAGCGGCAACTCGATCCCGGCGGCACCCTGAACCCCGGTGCGCTCGAACTCAGTGCCGGTTGAACCAGTCGATGGCGAGGTTCGCGATCCGCTGCGATTCCTCGAGCGGCAACCAGTGGCCGGCACCTTCGATGCGCTCGTAACGCCAGGGGCCCGAGACGCGTCGCCCGGAACGCTGCATCTGGTCCTCGGCCAGGCAGTGATCCTCGCTGCCCCAGATCCCCAGCATCGGCACCGTGCATTGCGGCCACGACTTGAGCAGCATCGAGCGCAGGTTGGCGCGATACCAGTTGAGCCCGGCGGTGAGGCGCCCCGTTCGCGCGAGATTGCGCAGGCACGACTCCGGGTCCGGGTGCTGGCGCAGCCAGTGCCGCATCCGCGCCCAATCGTTGGCCACGAGCCAGCGCTCGGCGAGCACCGGAAACTGCCAGCCGATGGTGTAGAGGCCCTTGCGCTTCTGCTCGAGCCC
>JAGVUU010000325.1 GCA_019136105.1 Gammaproteobacteria bacterium | reverse complement strand
CCGGTGGCGATCGGGTACAGCTCGTCGACGCTCGCCTGCAGCAGCTCGTCGCGCGGATAGGTGGCGAGGATGTGCTTCAGCGCCTTGCCGGAATGGCTGACCGCCGGCAGCCCGGCGCGCTCGATCACCGCCCGCACCTTGGCGCGCAGCACCGGAATCCCGAACGGACTGGTCTGGTAGGCGCTCGACGTATACAGGCCGAGGAAGCGCCATTCGCCGATGACCCGGCCGGCTTCGTCGAAGCGCTTGATGCCGAGGTAATCGAGCTGCACCGGCCGGTGCACGGTCGAGCGGGCGTTGGCCTTGGTCATGACCAGCAGCACCGGTGCCAGCGCCAGGCGCCGGTGCTGCGGCGGCAGCGCGTTGAAGCGCGTGTCGTGATGCGCGGCGGCCCCGCGGCGCAGGCCGAGCCCGGTGCCCGGCTCCGGGTGCAGCACCAGCTCGCCGTCGAGTTCTTCGAGCCGGTAGCCGCTGTAGCCGAGCAGCGTGAAGTGGTTGTCGGCCGCCCAGTCGAGGAAGGCGCGCGCCTCCTCGACCTCGGCGACCGGCACCGGCAGCTTCGCCGCATCGAGCTCATCGGCGATTTCATTGAGGCGCGCCAGCATGCGCGGCCAGTCCTCGACCGCGGCGCGCACGTCATCGAGCACGCGCGCCAGATCGTCGCGCAGCGTTTCGAGGCGGGCCGCATCGGTCTCGCGGTCGATCGCGAACTGCATCACCGCGAGCTGCACGCCATCGCCGGCCCCGGTCTCGGCCACCGACAGCGGCTCGCCGTCCTCGCCGTAGGCGATGGCCAGCACCGGGTGGATCAGCCGGTGCACGGTGAAGCCGTGGCGGTTGAGTTCCATGCTCACCGAATCGACCAGGAACGGCATGTCCGGCACGACCAGCTCGATCGCCGTATGCGTCGAGCGCCAGCCGTGCTCGTCGTAGCCCGGGTTGTAGACGCGCAGGCCGATCTCGCCGGTACGCGTGCGCCGCAGCAGGTTCCAGTGCGAGAGCACGGCGCCGTAGAGGTCTTCGGGGTCGTCGTTGATCAGGTCCTCGGGCGCGACGCGCGCGAAGTACACGCGCGCGAACTGCGCGGCGACCGTACCGCCGGCCGGCAGGCGCTCGGTGAGCCGCGCCGCGACGCGCTCGATCAGTTCGGCCTTCTTGTCCGCTGGGCTGCTGCTCATGGTGGGGAACCTCGGATTGCGCTTCTCGGGAGGGCGCGCCCGTCGGCGGGCGTCTGCTTGGTGTCACCTGCGCCGGCGCCGGGTTCGGGGAACGCGGACGGCGTACCGGGCAGGGGGTGGTAGCGGGAGTGGCGGGAAGTCTAGACGGCGGGGGAAGGCAGGGCAAACGCATCTTCCCACTCTATGAAAACGCCATGACAGACAATTGCTTGTGCAAGCCGGCATAGTCCGCAGCCCTGCCTGCAGCCCCGTGGTCCGTCCGTGAGCCCCCGCCTCAAGACCAGCTTGATCGAACACCTCGAAGGCGTGAGCGATCCGCGCATCGAGCGCACCCGCCGGCACAAGCTGCTCGACATCCTGGCGATCGCGATCTGCGCGATGATCTGTGGAGCCGAGCACTGGAACGAAATCGCCGAGTTCGGGCATGCCAAGCGCGAGTGGTTTGCGCGGTTTCTGGAGTTGCCCGGCGGCATCCCCTCGCACGACACCTTTGCGCGAGTGTTCGCGCGGCTTGATCCGGATGAGCTGGAGCAGGTGATCGCGTCCTGGCTGGGGACGCTGGCGGCGCGCATCCAGCCGGGGGATGTGGTGGCGATCGACGGCAAGAGCGTGCGCGGCTCGGGCACGGCCGAACGCTCGCCGCTGCATATCGTCAGTGCCTGGGCGAGCGCGCAGAGCCTGTTGCTCGGGCAGGTGCGCACCGAGAAGAAGTCCAACGAAATCACGGCGATTCCGGCGCTGCTGCAGCTGCTGGCGATCGAGGGCGGCATCGTCACCATCGACGCGATGGGCTGCCAGAAGCGCATCGCCACGGCCATCCGCACCGGCAAGGCCGACTACGTGCTGGCGTTGAAGCGCAATCACAAAAACCTGCACCACGAGATCGACGCGCTCTGGGACATCTGTCAGCAACAGGACTTCGCCGGTCGCGCGCATGACTACCACGAAACCGTCAGCGAAAAGCGCAGACACGGGCGCGAGGAGCGTCGTCAGCACTGGCTGATCGAGGTGCCGGACTACCTCAAGGCCGACACCGCCGGCTGGCAGGACCTCAAGACCCTGGCCAAGGTGGTGCGCGAGCGCCGCTGCGGCGAAAAAGTGACCCGTGAGACCCACTACTACCTGAGCAGCCTGCCACTGAGTGCCGGTGCCGCCAGACTGGCCGAAGCCGTGCGTGCGCACTGGGCGGTGGAAAACCAGCTGCACTGGTCGCTGGACGTGAGCTTCGCCGAGGACGCCAGCCGCGTGCGCAAGGACCATGCGCCGGCGAATCTGGCCCTGATCCGGCGCATCGCACTGACGCTGCTGCGTCAGGAGACATCCTGCAGCCTCGGCATCAAGTCCAGGCGCCGGCGGGCTGGATGGGATGAGGGCTATTTGATCAAGGTGTTGAACGGGCAGATGATTTAGATGCGTTTGCCCTGCGGGGGAAGGGGGCAGGGGCGGGCGGGGCAGGCACGGGGGCCTGCCCCTACGGGCGGATACCGCCGGGAACCGGTGCCATCGTCCGCATCCGTTCCCACGCCGTAGGGGCAACCCCCGGTGGTTGCCCTGCTGCCATTGGTGGCGACCTAAAATCTGGGCAACCACGG
>JAGVUU010000086.1 GCA_019136105.1 Gammaproteobacteria bacterium | reverse complement strand
GGCCCGCGGAACTAACCTGAACAGGATCTGTCGAAAACGGGCGTGAAAGTGGTTGAAAATTCTACTTTTCTTTTCTGGGAGGCCGGGATCGGTTACGATTCCCGGGTTCGGCTGTGGTCCGCAATGGATGTTGCGTCCTGATCGGTGCAGTCGACCCATCTGGCACTTCCGCTACTCAACACCGAGGAAAACACCACCATGAAGACCGCGATCGTCAAGACGCTGACCATCGGCGCCGCCGCCATCATCGTTGCCACGGCCACCGGCTGCAGCAACAAGGAACTGATGACCCGCATCGACGCCGTTGAGGCCGCTGCCAAGGCCGCCCAGCAGGACGCCGCTGCCGCCAAGTCGGCTGCTGACGCCGCCGCCGCCAGCGCCTCGAGCGCCTCGAGCGCCGCCAACTCGGCCCAGAGCACCGCCAACCAGGCGCTGCAGGCCGCCCAGGGCGCCCAGGCCTGCTGCGACGCGACGAACGAGAAGATCGATCGCGCGTTCAAGAAGTCGATGGGCAAGTAATCGCGCAAGCGAAGCTCTTTCGAGCACGAAAGACGCCGCGGCAACCCCGCGGCGTTTTTCTTTGTGCGCCGGTCGCGCGCGGGGGAATCAGCGCTCGTGCATCGCGGCCGCCCGCGTCGCCGGAGCCTTCGGTGTGGACACGGGTGACGGCACGCCGTTCTGCGCGCGGAACGCCTGCTCGACGCCGGCCCAGTCGACGTCCACCGGACGCCGCTCCGAGATCACCTCGACGTACTCGCGCAGCCGTTCGAGTTCCTGCGGCCCCGGGTCGGTGCCGCCCTCCAGCAGCGGGCTGCGCTCCATGTACAGCGTGCCGCGCAGCCAGCCGAGCTTGGTCGGCTGGTCGATGAGGTTCACCTTCGTGTTCACCGGCACGAAGCCGTACAGCTCGGCGATGTCCTCGGGGAACATGCGGATGCATCCGTGCGTCACCTGCATGCCGACGCCCGCGGGGCGGTTGGTGCCGTGGATGAGGTACGCGCCGCTCGGGATGCCGAGCCGCATTGCGTGCTCACCGAGCGGATTGTCGGGGCCCGGCGGCACCACCTTCGGCAGCGGATCACCGCGCGCCTCGTGCTCGGCGAGCACCGACGCCGGCGGATACCAGTTCGGCTTCTCCTGCTTGGAGACGATGCGCGTCACGCCGATCGGCGTCTTCCAGTCCATCTTGCCGGTGCTGATCGGGTAGGTGATCACCACCTGGCGCTCGCCCGGCTTCACGGGCGGGTAGTAATACAGGCGGTGCTCCGGCAGGTTGACGACGATGCCCTCGCGCGGCGCGTCGGGCAGGATGAAGCGCGACGGGATGAGGATCTCGGTGCCCTCGCCCGGCAGCCAGGGATCGACGCCCGGGTTCGCGGCGATGATCTCCTCGTAACCGACGCTGTAGCGCCGCCCGATGTCGAGCAGCGTGTCCTCGTGCTGCGCGATCGTCGTGGTGACCGTGCCGACGACGTTGTCGCCGTTCTCCGGCACGAGGTATTCCGCGCCGCCGGCCTGCGCCGCGGCTGCAGCGAGCCACGCGGCACAGGCAGCCAGCACACGGACTCGACCCGACACCCGACGATCCATTCGATGCAACCTCCTGCAGGGCAGCCGCATTCTAACCAAACAACCGCGGCCGCCGTTTTCGACTGCGTTGACCGCCCGGCGGTTCCGACATAGCCTCCCCGGCGGGGACACGCCATGACGTTCAAGCTCACGATCGAACTGTCGAACCGCGATTTGCGCCACTTCCGGCGCGAGCTCAAGCGCGCGCGCGAGGCCGTCAGCATCGCGGACGACGACGAAATCCTGGCGGCCGCCGCGGACCTCGTCGAGTCACTGCGCGGGGCCGAGCTCCCCGACTTCATCGGCGAGCGCCTGCAGAAGCTGCAGGTGCTTCAGGCGATGCTCACCGACACTGCCTGGCCGCTCACGGAGGCCGAACGCAGCCCGGTGCTCGCGGCCCTCGCCTACGTGTGCGACCCGGAGGACATCATCCCGGACGACATTCCCGGCATCGGCATGCTCGACGACGCCGTGATGATCGAACTGGTGTTCCGCGAGCTCCGCCACGAGATCGAGGCGTACGAGGATTTCTGCGCCTGGCGCTGGTCGCTGCCGAAGCGGTCGCGCGACGCCGAAGCGCAGGCCCGCCGGCTCGAGCGCCGGCGCGACCAGCTCATGACGCGGATGCGCCGTCGGCGGTCGGCCGGGAAGCGTTGACGCGCGCCATCAGGTCGACGATCTGGTCGGGCACGCCCTTGCGCGCCTCAGTCACGGCGACGCGCACCGCACTCGCGAATGCCTTGCGATCGGCGCTGCCGTGGCTCTTGATCACCACGCCGTTCAAGCCAACCATGCTTGCGCCGTTGTAGGCGCTGGGGTCGAGGCGCGCCTTGATGCCGTTCAGCGCGGGCGAGGCCGCCAGCGCGCCGACCTTGCGCAGGGGGCTCGCGGTGAATTCCTCGCGCATCACGCTGCCGATGAACCGCGCGAGGCCTTCCATCGTCTTGAGCGCCACGTTGCCGGTGAATCCGTCGGTGACGACCACGTCCACGGCGCCCGAGAAAATCACGTTGCCTTCGACGAAACCCACGTAGTGCATCGGCGCCGCCGAGAGCAGGCGATGCGCCGCCTTGAGCTCCTCCGTGCCCTTGATGTCTTCTTCACCGATGTTGAGCAGCCCGATGCGCGGGCGGTCGATGCCGTGCAGGTCGGACGCGATCACCGAGCCCATCACCGCAAACTGCACGAGGTGGTCGGCGGAGCA
>JAGVUU010000040.1 GCA_019136105.1 Gammaproteobacteria bacterium | reverse complement strand
GATTTGTCCAGCTTTCAGAATCGCTCGATGGACGATCAACCCTTTAAAAACATAGACTTAGAGTTGTTCCATGGAGGTTGATAGACGCCAGTAGACCTCAATCGTAGTTATCGAGCATAACCTGTTGTTTCACGGACTACCTTGGGACACCCCGGCTGATTCCCTACATCAGCGCCGCTCGGGCAGCGCCTCGCGTAGGGCCTCCAGTGCGCGCCGCAGATCCCCGACCGTGACTCGCCGGTAGGTCGGTCGACCCTTGTTTGCCTCGAGCACGGTGTGGTCCGGATGCCCGACCCGCACTTCGGGGGTTTCTGCGAACTCAGCAAACGGCGTCAGTGCCGCCATCAGCCGCTGGTGCTCGCGCGTCAGTTCGTCGAGTCGCTCTTGGGTGCGGCGGTTTCGCTCGATCAGCTTCAGCACTTCGCGTGATTCTGTCGCGCCCGTCGCCGTCGCCTTCGGCGCTGCTCCGCCCTCGACGTGTTCCTCGGGCGGCTTCACGTCCAGCGGCTTCTCCGCCCGCGGCATCGCCTGGGGCGCCGGTGCGGGCCTCTGCCGAACCTGCGATCGCGCGCGACTCGCTTCGAGCCGTGTCACCCAGCGCAGGTTCGTGGCCGCGTTGTTGCGTGCGTCCCCGTCGACGTAGGCGACGGTGTAGTCGTCTCGCGCGCCGGGGCGCTGATCGGCGAGGAACGCCTCAGCGATCAGCTCACCGAGGCAGTACCGCTTCCAGCCGTCCCGCGTCATCAGCACGACCCACTCGAGCCCGGCCCAGCCGGTCTTCGCCTCCACCAGGCGGGGCTCGTCGCTGTTCAGCGAATAGACGCGCCCACTGCGTTCGGCGAAGTACTCGTAGCCGTTCAGCTCCTCGAGCGGCAGGCGTCGCGCCTCGCCCGAGTTCACCGCGCTCAGCAACTCATCGCTTGTATCGTGCATCGGCAGGATCCGCGTAGCGGTGGACGGCCTTGGTCCGGAGGAAGGCGTGCTCCTGAAGCTTGCGCGGCATACGCGCATGGCGCGCCGGCCCGCCTTCGCCCGGGAACCGGACCACCGGGCCAGGCTTGCCTCGGTCGCGCTCGTACAGCAGCGGCATTGCGGCCCCGAACTGGTTGCGCTTCGTCGAGGGCCCCTTCTTCTCGGTCATCGTCTTGTCGTCTTCCGGCTCCGCGGGCAGGGTCACGTGCGCTCGGTGGTGCTCGAAGTACTCCCGAACTTCGCCGAGGTACCGCTCGGAGGGCGGCAGAGTGCGCAGCCGCGCCAGATCCTCCGCCGCCTCCACCCTCGACGACTCGCTCAGCTCCTCGATCAGGTCCGCCCGCGCCCTCTGGTACACGGAGCGCGTTCGCACCTTGTGGAACGTCACCTTGAGCGGCGCGTCATCGAGGATCCGGATGCGGCGGCAGGCCGCGATCATGCTGAGCCGCGGGCGCCCGAGTTCCCGCAGCATCAGGCGCAGCCACGGCATCTTCTTGACCAGCGGCCGTCCGTTGCGGTCCTTCACCGTCGCCGACATCCTGCGGTCCCAGAGCTGGCTGCAGGCCGCCTCGAGGCGGCCCTTGGCGTCGTTCACCGCTTTCGCCCGCTGCACCACGTGGGCTGGCACGCCCACCACCCCGAGCGGGCACGTGGGCGGCGTGTCATCCCCATCCTCGACGAACTCCAGCGCCGCGTAGCCCTCAGTGATCCGCCTGAGCGCCTCTTTCGGATCGTCCGTCCCCTCCACCCGGATCGTGACGTCGGCGTGCGCGAGCGCCCGGGTCAGTTCCCCGAGGCATCGCTCCAGCTCGCGCAACGCGGCCGCGACGGCGACTTTTCGTTCCTCGTACTCCTGCCCGCTCCCGCTCATCGGTCCCTCCTCCTCGCCGTAGTGTACGGATCCGCGCTCCGTAACCTACAGCGTAGAGAAGTCTCTCGGACCGACAACCATGAGCCCGACCCACCGCGGCCCGCCCTCCGGCAGTTCCGCAAGAGCAATTTCAGGGGGAAAATTTCCCCCGAAATTGCCTTACGCCCGCCGGGCCGTTGTGCTGGCCCTCCTCCTCGCCAGCGCCATTCCTGCCGTCACCGCCCGCGCGGCCCCGTTCGGCAACCCGGTGCTCGGCCCGACCCCCGCCCCGATCACCCTTGAGTACTTCACGGCGATCGACTGCCCGGCCTGCGAGCAGTTCGAACGCGAGGTGTTGCCCCGCCTGCTGCTCGGAGAGAGTTCGACCCCCATTCGAGTCGTCGTTCGCCAGCTCCCAGCCCCGGAGCCCTCCCTGGCGATGCTCGCCCGGGCGCTCCTGTGCCTGCCCCTCGGCACTGACTACCTCGCCCGTCGCGCCGAGCTCAAGCACCCCGCGCCCGCCGGCGCCGTACCCGAGAGCGGCTGTCGCAGCGAGCGGGCGGCCACGGACGTGCTCGAGTTCAACGCCACCGTGTTCCGTCTCCAGGGCTTCCCCGGCACACCGGCATTCCTACTCACGCGCCACGATGGCGCGGCTGCACTCGGCCGGCGCAGCTGGGTGGGCCGCACCACGTGGCAGGACTGGCAGTCGGAGTTGGCGCGCCTGTCCGTGCCATCCGCGGACGGGGGCGACCCGTGAGCACCTCACCCGCAGTCCGCCTCATCGGTGTCACCAAGCGCTACGCGCCCGGCCGTGTTCCGGCCCTCGTCGATCTCACGCTCGAAGTGCCCGCCGGGGCGGTCACGGCCCTCGTCGGCGCCAACGGCAGCGGCAAGAGCACGTTGCTGCGTCTTCTGTCGGGGCTGCTCCAGCCGACTGAGGGCGTCGTGGAGGTGCTCGGCCAGGCCCCACGACGCGGTACCGACGTGATGCGCCGGATCGGCTATGCCAGCGTTGAGGATCGCCTGTGGCCCGAGCTCACTGTGGCCGAGAACCTGGCCTACCGCGCATCCCTGCGCGGAGTCGCGCACGACCTTGCCCAGACCGCGGCCGAGGAAATTCTTGCGCGCTTCGGCCTCGCCGATTTCGCGAGCCGGCGGCCCGCGTCGCTCTCCGCCGGCGAGCGCCAGCGCGCTCTGCTTGCCGCAACGCTGGTGCACGGCCCGGAGTTGCTGCTGCTCGACGAGCCTTCGACCGCCCTCGACATTCTCGCGCAGGGTGACCTGCACAGGCTGCTCGAGGAGGCACCGCGCGCGGGCCGCTCGGTGCTCATCGCCACCCATCATCTGGAGGAGGTCTGGATGCTCGCCCCGGAATTGAGGGTCCTCGGCGCCGGGCGCCTGCTCTATGCCGGCCCCACGCGCGCGCTGGCTGCGACGCTTGCCGAACTGCGCGAGCGGCTCGCGGCCCTCTTCGCGGAGGCCTCGGCGTGCGCGGCCTGATCCGCTCCGCCGTGCGCTACGAGTGGCGGCGCCTCACGAGCCAACGGCGCTTCTTCGTCTGGGCGTTGGTCGGAATACCGTTTGTCCTCCCGATCGGCCTCGGGTTCGTCACGCTGCTGCTCGCGCTCAGTGTGCTCGGTCCGCCGCGCCCTCCCCAGCTCGCCGGCGAGCCCGCCATCGTCCTGCTCGACCAATGGTCCCCCGCCGTCGGGCCCGCCCTGTCCGCCGCCGGGCTCGTCACCCGACCGCCTCGCGCGATCGCGTCCGACACGGCGAGCCTCGATGCCGAGTTGCGCGACGGGCGCGCGGCCGCCGCACTGCATGCGCGGCGCGATCCTGCCGGGGAGCAGTCGCTCGTGCTGCGGGTCTCGTCTCCGCAGCCCACGGTCCCCTCCCGGCTTCTCGAACAGCTCGAAGCCGGGCTCCAGACCTACCAGGCCGACCGTCTGTCGCAGGCCCTCGCTGCGCTGCCGCCGCCCGAGCGCGCCGCGCTGATCGTGCCGCCCCGCCTGACCGTCGAGTCGACCGTTCCGCGACCGGACCCCACCCTGCTCATCGTCGTGGCCATTGCGTGGTCGGGGCTCATCATCCTGCCGTACATGCAGCTCGCCCGTTCGAGCGCCGCGGCCGTCGTGAGCGACCGGCTGGCCGGCCTTCTGCTCGGCGTCTCGGGGGGATTGTTGTCCGCACGCGGCTGGGTGCTCGCGCGCTGGCTGGTGCTCGCACGTCTGGCGGCCATCCTCGTGCTTTACTACGCCGCGCTCCTCACGCTCTTTGTCTGGGGCTACGCTGCGCTCGCCGATCGCCTGGTGAGTGCAGGCATCCTCGAGCTGCTCGGCACCGCGCAACGCGAATCGGCACGTTTCGCCCTTGTCGAGCTCGTCGCGGTGCTACGCGAGATGTCGCTGGCGCAGGTGCTCCCCGTCATCGCGCTCTGCTTCGTGCAGGCCGCCACTCTGGCGGCACTGCTGCTCTTGGGCTCGACTCTCGCCACGAGCGTCTCGGGCAGCCGGCTGTTCGAGCTGCTGCCCTTCGGACTCGCCTTCGTGATTCCCTTCCTCGGACTTTCCGGCATCGCGTCAAGCGGGCTCGGCCCGCCTGCGTTCCTCACGGGCCTCAACAGCCTGATCGCCATGGCGGCGCTATGGCGGGATGGAAGCGCTGCTGCGCAGACGGTCCTCGTTGTTCTGCTCGCCAACGCCGCCTGGCTCGCCCTCGCGCTCGAGTGTGCGGCCCGCCGGGCCGGCTCCGAAGCATTCCTCGCCCCCGCAGCCGCCTAGTCGTCGCGCCTCACCTCAGATGCCGGCTCCTGTCTAGTCTGTGACCACGGAAGAGCCCACCCAGAGCCGCCCAGCGGCACCGTTCCGCCGCTGGCCAGTGAATCACACGTCGTCAGCTGTTCCGTCACCTTGTCGGCGCATTGTGTACCCCTCATCCATGGCGCCGCACCCCGCTCACTCGTCGTCCTGGTCGTCCTGATCGCTGGGAATGACGTAGGCCAACGCCTCAAGGATCGCCTGTCGATGCTCGACGATCTGGTCGGCGAGCAGTCGCGCAGCCAGGAAGGGTTCTTGGTAACGCACTGAAAAGCCGCATTCGACACAGCCCCCTCTCGTGGGCGTAATGACTCCTTCGTCATCGAGCTTTGCTTCGTCAAATGCGAACCGGGCCGTTTCAACGCTTTGGCAGGCGGGACAGTCGAAGGTCCAGCGGCAGTCCCCGAGTTCGCGCTCGAGGGCTTCGAGTTCCTCTGCTTGGGCCTCGAACAAAATACCGCACTCATCAGCAAGCTGGAGTGCCCTGTCCACGCTCCATGTCCTGGCCTGCAGGTGGATCCCGTGCGTGACAATCCGCCGTAGCCCGTTGATGCAGTACGTACGGTCAGGCAAGTCCAGTTGCCTGCCGTCCTGATACACCTGGATAGCGACCCGGAGATGATCGGCCACATACGGTATGAGGCCGGCTTTCTTCATCTCGTCTTCGGACAACGCATGGAAGTCAGGCGCGTCTGGCCTGATCTCCCGCCAGTCGAGGAAGTAGTCGAAATACTCCTCGTACACACGACACAGGAACGGAAATCCGGTCTCGAGCAGCTCGACTACGCAAGTCTCGTCATCGCGCGGCGTGAATCCGTAATGGACGATGCGGTTTCGAATCTCCGTGAAACGCTTTTGCTTGCTGGTCTTCTCGCCTTTCGGCGCGAAGTGTTCCAGCGACGCAGGCAGCGGGCGCAGGTCGTCCAGCATCTGCCCGAGATATCGAATTCTGTCTGGCGGGATGCGCAATTTCGCTTTCAGGGCGCTCTCCAACGCAGACCCGATGGATACGAGCGCGCTCGGGTAGCGGCGGAGTGAGAGTAGAAACAGGGCGGTCTCGAAGGCCTGTAACGAGCTCGCGAGAGGGGGGTTGGCCGTCAGATCGCTCGGCGTAGCACGCAGGAACTCAAAGAACGGCGCATCTTCGGCCTCTTGCATGGTATGAACTCCCTCTCTTCCTCTGTGATCCAAAACTTCTCGCCTCGGATCCGCTGAACGCTCGCTATGGCGTGTCGATCCTCTGGAGAGTCGACTCGATCGCCTCCGTGAGGCGAGGGTCGAGCACGATGACTTCCTGCTCGAGCCACAGACCCCGCGCCGCAAGGTCTCTTGCCCAACGGGGCGCCGTCGACAAGTCGACATCCACCGGCCACTGTGTGTGCCGAGCGTGGGCCCCCGCATACTCGGCCCAAAGGTCCGGCAGGAACCAGATCAGGTCCGGCCGCCGCTCGCGAAGGTGCTGGTAGATGCGCGCCCCGTTTGGGTCGAGATCGCCGAAGTGCAGGGCCGGCGATCCCGGCATTCGCTGCAGCAGGTGCCCAACGGTGGTCGTGTCCCATCCGGGCACGTGCACGAGGAGAATGCCGGGGTGTGAGGGGAGATCACGCCACGCGCCCAAGTTCTCGATGAGCAGCACCGCTCGAACCTCGCCCTCGAGTGTCAGACCGTCGAGAAAGGCGCGCTCCGCGATGGTGACTTCGCCAAGTACGGTCGCTACGGCACTGAGATCGACGGCACCGCTCGCACTGCGCGCCACGAGCCCCGACGGTGGGCGCAGGCGCACGGTGCCGTCGTGCGTTGCCTCGGCGGGTCCCAGCGCCGCCCGCCGGCCCCTGGTGAGCGCTGCCTTGGAATGCGCGGCGGCAAGCGCGGCCGCCGTCCGCCGGTTGAGTCGAGCCGGCAGCGTCGGGAGCTGGTCCGCGCGGCGCGCATCGAGAAGCTTTGCCCAGCCCTCAGGCGTGGGTGGCAAGCCGCGCTCGGTCAACTCGCCCCACTCGCCACTCCAGCTAGGCCACGACCGCTCGAGCAACGACACCAGTTCGTGACGGCGCTCCTCAACGATCCCGATCTCGTCGCGTCGGCCCGTCGCACGGGTCCATGGCAGTTCTTCGAGCACGTTGAACGCGTCGGTCTGGAGCTGACGTCGCTTGAGTCGGCCGTGCACGAGCAGCTCGAGCAAGGCGAGGCGGTCTTCCGACGTCTCCCACATCATGCCTCCGCCACGGGGCGCCGCCCGGTGACGCGCACCTCTTCGCGCCCATCCGCAGTGGTGCGCCGCACCAGCCGATAGGTCGTGTTGCCCTCAGCGAGCGCGACTTCAGGTGCGGCGATCAGCAGTTGCAGGTCCAGGGTTTTGCATAGGTCGAACAGCACGGCAAGATTGTTAGCGCTGAGCCGATTGGCCTCGTCCAGGAGCAGGAACCGGAGCGAGCCCGTGGAGCCGGCGGCCCGCAGCAGTTTGGCATCGTTTTCCCACTCGCCGAGTACCACCATCATCAGGGCGGCACCGACGCCGATGGCTTCGCCGGTCGAGAGCTTGGTCGGGTTTGCCACTTCCCAGTCCGAAGCCACCTGCCGCCGGATCTCGACCTTGAGGTGCAGATACTCTCGGTAGTCGAGCAACCGATGCCCACCCATGCGACCGCCGGCGTCGGCATGGCGACGGAAGACCTCTTCGAGCGCCTGCTCGATCGGCAGGTTGTCCTGGAAGAGCAGTTCCTGTGCGGCGCCGTCCCCGAGCGCACGCAGCACCCGTTCCATGGCTTCGTCGTGCTCCATGCGCACGCGGATCTCGCGGATGTTGCCGAAGCTGACGTGATTGAGATTCTTGTTGAGGCGATTGACCTGGCCGCGTGCTTTGCGCACCTGGACGCGGATGCCGTTGGCGATGTCCTCGCTCGCACCGCGTAGGTCCTTCTCCTGCCCCGCGAGGCGTTGCTCGAGCGCGTCGAGCTGATCGCGCAGTCGCACCAGCGCCTCGAGCGGATCGTCGACTTCGGCAACCTGTGCCGGGAGACGCCGATTTAGCCAACTGCGGATCGTGACCCACGCCTGCAGATACCGCTCACCGAACGGCAGGTCGCCGCGGTCGGTCTCGACTGCAAGACTGCGGACGGTGGGGAGCAGCGCGTCGCCGCCGTGCGCGGAATTGAGCAGACCGATGAGAGTGCCGACGTGGCGAGTCGCGTGCTGCACGAGGTTGACGTTGCCGCGCACGCCGGCGAGCCGCTCTGCGGCGGTCTCGAACCCGCTCCCAAGGAGCCGGTGCTCGGCCGCTATGACCTGCAGCTGCTCCCAACGCAGCAGGGCAGGCTCGGCCTCGCGTCGCTCGGCGGCGAGCTTCTCCTCGGCGTCGCGCTGTCGCCAGAACGCTTGGTCACGTTGCTCGCCGCGGACGCCGTGCTGCGTTCTAAGCTCGGCCAGTCGCCGATCGAGCGCACCGACCTCCTCGGCCAGTCGCGCGGCCGCCTGCTGCGCCGCGGCGAGTGCCGACAAGCTCGGGTCGACGATCCCGGTCTCCCGAAGGCGCTGCTCGGCGGCTGTCAGTTCCTTCTCGGCGATTAGACGGTTGGCGTCGGTTTCCTGCCAGCGTGAAAGGGACTCGCGGGCACGCTGATCGCTCTGCTCAACCGCCGCGTCGGCGAGGTCTCGTGCCTGCTTGGCGAGTCGCTCTTGGTCCCGCAGCGCCGGCATGAGGGCCTGCTGGTGCTCGAGCCGGGTCGCGGCGTCGCTCCACTGGAGCGCGTCGCGATGGTCCGCGACGTATTGGAGTGCCTCAATGGCGTCGCAGAGCGCCCCTCGGCGCTGCCGGAGTCTTTCATGCCTGTCCCGCAGACCCGCGATGTCGAGGTCGGAGAGCGGCGGCCGTCGCAGCACCTGCAGGCGTTCGTCGACGACCCGGCGGGCGCTCGCGCAGCGGGTGAGCTCGGCCTGCGCGGCGATCGCGGCCTCATGCTCACGCGCCAGTTCGGCGGCTCGCTCCGTCTCGTCGGGGGGATCGAGAAGCCGCGCGTCACGCAGTAACGCGCGAAGGGCCGATAGGCGGGGTGCCAGCGCCCGCGACTCGTCGGCGTGCTGGGTGAGGCGTTCCCGCAGTCGCTCGCCCTGCTGCTCCGCCTCGGCGGCCCGCCGCTCCGCCGCGGCCAGCGCGGGGGCCGGGTCGCCGGCGAGCCAGGTGGCATGGTCGGCGAGCAGCGCCTCGCCATCCTGTTCGAGCCGCTCGAGCGACCGCCGGCGCGCGCGCAACTCGACGAGTTGCTCATCGAGCCGCGTGGCCTCCTCGCTCAGCTCGGCGGCGCGCCGCTCCCGGGCCTTGCGACCCAGGCGGGGGTGCGATGGGATCCGGGTCAGGCGCCAGCCGGGGCCCTCTTTCACGAGCACGTCCGCGCCGCTCGGCGGTGCGGCCGCTTCTATCCCCGCGATGAGTGCAGCGCCGTCCTCGGGCGATACGAGCCACACCGACGACAACTCCGCCCTTCTCTCGGCGAGCGCGTTTGCCACGGACTGCGGATCCTCGACCACCACGGCCTGGGTCAGGGCACCCAACCGCGCCTCGAACAGCGCGGCTTCTTTGACCGTCGCCTCCTCGAAGTTCGCTGCCAACAACGAGCCGCCGAGCTCGTCCTTCAAGCGCAGCAGGTGCGGGTCGATGGCCCCGCCAGCGGCGAGGAGTCCGCGGGCCTCGGCGTGCCGTTGCTCGCGCCGCAGGGCATGGTCCTCCTCGTCCCGGCGCAGCGCCGCGAGATCCTGGGCGAGGCGGCCGCGGACGGTATCGAGCTCTGCCCGGTTGGTGAGCGGGCACTGCACGGACTCGGCGATTCGCGCTGCGCGCTCCTGGAGCCCATGCCACCGCGGTTGACGGTCCCGCAGCTCGCGACGGAGCACCGCGAGGGCCTCCTTGTCGCGATCCAGCACCTCTACGGCGGCGCGCGCCGCCCGACCGGCCTCGTCGATACGGGCACGCTCGGACTCCGCGGTGTCGAGCAGCCGTTCGATCTGGCTGGCCGGTGGGTCACCGCCTCGCGTCACCCCAACACCCTCGGCGCGCCGCCACGTGTCCTCTTGCTGGGTGGCGCGACGGTGCGCCTCAGCGAGGTCGCGCGCCAGACGCGTCACGCGCGCAGCCAACCCTTCGAGATCGCGCAGTCGGTCGAGCTGCTTGCTGGCCACGCCATACGCGCGCTCGATGGGCACCTCCTCCCCGCAGATCACCCCGAGGGCCACCCTGACCTCGCCATGCGCTTCGCGATGCGCCGCGGCGTCGGCGAGCCGCTCGTCGGTGTCGCGCCGCTCCCGATCGACGTCGCTCAACTCGCCACCGCATCGCAGCAAGGCCTCATCGAGGCGCTCCACGGACGCATCTTCTTCACCGAGAAACGACTGCGCCTGGCGGCGGTAACGCATGACCTGGGCGTGCTCGGCGGCACGACGGTGCAACTCCTCGAGCCCGGCCTGGACATTGGCCAGGCCCTCGGCAGCACGCAGGTACGTTTCCTCCGCGCGACTCAGTTCGCGGCGACGTTCGTTGTACGCCGCGTGGTCGCGGTCGCGCTCATCTGCCGCCACGCGGCTCGACTCCCCCGCCGACTCCAGCGCGACTCGTCGCTCGCGCACCTCGTCGGCGGCGCGCAGGGCCTGGCCGATACGCGCCTCGGTGGCGCGCTGCTCGTCCCGCTCGCTGAGACGGGTGGCGTACGCGCGCTCGGTCGCCTCGAGATCCTCAAGGACCAGGGCGAGGGTGCGCTCGGCTTCGGCGAGGCGTTCGCTCGCGGCCAGTTGCGCCTGAACGGCGTCGTCCACCCGTCGCCGATACTCTTCGGCGCGCTCGCGCGTGGCGAGCACGGCGGCGGCGAACATCTGCTGTCCGGCCTCGAACACCTCGTTGATCTCACGATGCAGGCGCGTCGCCTCCTGCACCTCGGTCCGGGTGCGGCGGCAGGCATCGAGGTTCGAGCGCATCCACTGCAGCGTGTCCGCGAGACCCGGTTGCTGGCGCAGCAGGAAGGATCGCAGCTCCGAGGTGAGTGCCCGGGAGATGCCGCCGGTCATGCTGGTCCGCAGCAGCTCGTTGAGTTTGTTCCGATCCTCATCGGTGCTGAGACGCAACGGCATCACGCCGTACTCGAACAGTTTGGCGAAGTAGTCGCGCGCAGATAAGACTAGCAGCCGTCCGCCGAGACGCGCAGCGTTCTCGCGCAGATCGGGCAACTCAGGAACCGCCTCGTTGTCCCCGTGAACGACCAGGAAGAGATCCTGAAGGCGGATCTCGGCGCCCACGTCGGTCACGACGAACGGGGTGGGCTCGACCGACGGTTCGCCCTTCCGCTCGAGGTGAACGCCGGCGATCAGGCGCGTGCCGTCGGGAAGCTGAAAGTCGAGGGCCGCGTAGGAGGGCCGCCCGGGGTCACCGAGGCGACCCCAGATGCCCTTGTCGCCGCCGGTGGCGCCGGTTTCACCGAGATTGGTGAAGCGGACGCGTGTCATGTCGGGCAGGAGACACAGGTACGCGGCGATCATCACCGTGGTCTTGCCCGAGCCGTTGGCCCCTTCGAGTGCCGTCACGTGGCGAGCGAGCTGGTAGCGCTCGTAGAACACTCCGCGCCAGTTGACGAGTACGAGTGCCGTGGCGCGCGTGCGCTTCACTCGGCCGACTCCTCATCGTCCGCCGCCGCATCCTCCTCCTCGTTCGGCTCGCCGAGCACGATTTCGCCCTCGGTCACGAGCCGAGCGAGCGCGCCGCTTGGATCCTGCTGGTCGCGTACTGGGTCCGCGAACCGCAGCAGCGCCGGGTGTAGCCGCAAGCGCGTGTCGTCGAGCAGTTCCACGAAGCCGAGATCCGCCAGCCTACGGACGGCATCGCCGACCTGTTTGCGCACCGTCTCCTCCGACACCCGCTCGAGCAACCGCTTGCGCCGCGGGTTGAGCGTACGGACCAGGGACTCCTGGCCGATCAGACCGACCAGTCGCTGCAGCAGCACCTCGCGCTCGATCGTTCCGCTCTTCTCGAGGGTCGCCGGGTCGAGGTAGCACAGGGCGAGGGTTTGCCCGACCAGCATTTCGGCGGCCGACAGGTGGCGGCGCCCGAGCCGATCCCCGGAGGGCAGCAGGTAGAAGTAGCCGTCGCTGCGCTGGACGAGCTCACAGCCGAAGCGGCGATAGAACGGCTCGAGGTGACTGGCCGCATCGACCAGGAAGTCGTAGCTCCCATCGTCACGTCCAATGTGACGGCCGCGCCGCAGCGCCAGATCGGTGTCCGGGAAGCTCGCATCCTGAATCACCGCTTCGAGCGATTCGAACGACGACTCGCTCACGAGCAGCCCTCCCGCTGATCCAGCACCCAGTCCTCGATCTCGAGCTCGTCTCGCAGCGGCCGCCACGGTCGCTCGCGGTCCGTGCGCAGCGGGAGCGTGAGCGCCACCACCTCGGCGACGCGACCGATCGCGGGGTAATGGATCTCGGGCGGAAGCTCGGCGAGCACGTGCGCCGTGATCCCCGCGAGATGCGTGGCGCCGCCGGCGACGGCGGCCTGGACATGATGCTCGATATCCGCAAAGAGATCGCTCGGCGCGACGAGGCTCGGCTCGAGCTCCCGATCCTCGCGCGGGCGCAGGACCGCGGGCCGATCGACCCTGGCTTCGAGCGGACGCAGCAGCCGAATCGGGGCCGACGCCGCCACGGCGGTGAAGAACGGCGCCCCTGGCCAACCGCCGATCTGGTCGCGCAGCCGCTGGCTCAGGGCACGGTCGGGATCCAACCGGACCACATCGCGCAGGTAGCGATGGACGTATTGGTAGTAGCCGGACCAGGAGCGTTGCCGGCCCTCGCCCCAGGCGGCGATGCGGTCGACCTGTTCGATGACGCGCTGGGCGACCTCCTCGGCCTCGGCATTCCCGGATACCGACGCCGTCGTCTGGATGTCCTGCAGCAGCGCCACGAAGTGGTGAGCGTCGTGCAGTAAAACATCGTTCAACTCCTTCAGCGTGCTGGTGGTCGTGTCGAGCAGCGCCTGGCAGCGGTCCACGGCCCCGAACCAGTCGGCCTGCAGCAACTCCGCGATCTCCGACTGGACCGCCTCCTGCTGGGCATCGAGGCCGCGCTGGCGCCGCTCGATGCCCTGGATGAGATCGGCGACGGTCACGCGCAGTGGCGCGATCACCCGCAGGCGCCATGCCTCACCATCGTCCGCCGCGCCCTTGGCATCGCTCAGGATCTGCGCGAGTTGCGCCCGCAGCGTGCCGGTCAGCAGGGTGAGACTCTCGCGGGTGAGGGCTTCGTCGGCGAGGAAGTACTCGACGACCGCCGCGGCGAGCCGCGTGAGGGTGTACTCGCCTGCCTTGACGAGCCCGGCACCGTCAACGCGCGCCATCATGCGCTGCTCTCGCAGCCGCTGAATCGAATGCGTCGCGCGCTTGCGCGGGCTGTCCGCCCCCGGTTCAACGACCTCGAGCACTTGCTCGAACATATCGACGAGCTGCCCCTCCTCGAAGGAGGCAAGCGCGGCACGGTCGGCGCGCAGGTACAGCGCGGCCAGGAAGCACAGGTCGACCGTCTTCAGATCGAGCGTTATCCCGTCCCGCGCCAGCCCGGCGATGAGTCGATTCGGATCCGTGGCGCTCATCCGGGCCGTCGCAGTTCAAGCGATCGCCGGCGCCTCCGGGACGACCTTGCGATCGCGCCCGCCCGCGCTCCCGCGCGCGAGCCTGCGCCTGCCGGGAGCGCGAATGATGGGTTCCCCACTGTCATGCCGCTAGATATAGCCACGGGACCCCGTGCAGGGCAAGGACGCCTGGCCCGATTCAGCACGATCCATCGCGACCCGTCTGGCGGCCGTCACCGCGCAGCCCGCTCGACGCTGCATTCCTGCCTCGCACGCCCGCCACGCCCGCGACCGCCAGCAGGTCCGGCCCGTCATCGGCCGCTCCTGCTGGCCATCTCGATCTCCCTCAGGAACGCCTCCTTGTCCTTCGGCGACACCATCAGCGACTTGCCGTTGCCATAGTCGATGCGCAACCGATCCAACGACAGCGCCGGACTCGACAGGGCGCTGGTCGTCGGCGTCACCGCGGTGATCTCGGCCACGGGGATCCGCCAGCGCAGACCTGCGCACTGCACCAACAGCGCGTCGGCATCGATCGTGTAGCGGGTCGACACCACCAGCCACACCGGCAGCAACGTCCCGAGCCCGGCCACCAACGCGGACGCCACCCACGCGTTCGGCACGCCGGCCCATATAACGGCGATCGCCGCCACCCACGAGGCGACGGCGGAGCCGGCGAGCACTGCGATCAGCCACGCATCGATTCTTGATCGGTAGACAGTCATTCCTGTGTTCTCCCTACCTCCTGCCCCGAGAGCGGCCTCGATCGGCACTATGTCGCCCCACAGCGTACGCAGCCCGCCGCGCCTTCCTCACCGAATTCCCCCGCCCCGAACAATAATGGTACATACACCGCACTCCGCCCGCCGCC
>JAGVUU010000293.1 GCA_019136105.1 Gammaproteobacteria bacterium | reverse complement strand
GCCGAAGCAACGCGTCAGCACGCGCTTCACGTTGCCGTCGAGGATCGGGTGCCGCTCGCCGCGCGACAGCGCCAGGATCGCGCCCGCGGTCGAGCGTCCGATGCCGGGCAATTCCATCACCTGCTCGATCGACGCAGGGAACCGCCCGCCGTGCTGCGCGACGATCGCCTGCGCGGCCCGCTGCAGGTTGCGGGCGCGCGCGTAGTACCCGAGCCCCGACCACAGGTGCAGCACCTCGTCGAGCGGCGCCGAGGCGAGCGCGCGCACGTCCGGGAAGCGGCGCATGAACGCCTCGAAATACGGGATGACCGTGGCAACCTGGGTCTGCTGCAGCATGATCTCCGACACCCAGACCCGGTACGGCGTGGGATCGCGCTGCCACGGCAGGTCCTTGCGGCCGCCGGTCTCGAACCAGTCGAGCAGTGCCCTCGCGAAGCGCCGCGCGCGTGGGTCGCGTGTCGGATCGGTGCTCAAGCGGCGCTCAGGAGCAGACGATCGGCGTGTCGTCGCCGGCGCGGCAACCGTCCGGGAAGCCATATTGCTTCCAGTAGTCCGCGAAGCCCGTACGCGCCGCCAATTCGCCGAAGCGCGGGTCGCGGCGGAACGCGGCGCTCTCCGGGCCCCAGGTATTCGTGGCCCAGCGCGACAGCCACGCCTTGGGGTCCGCGTCGAGCATGCGGCCCTGGATTTCGTACGCTACATCCAGCGCGCCGAGTTCGACGTACGCGCCGAGCAGGTCCTCCTGCTTGAATACCGCAGGATCGACCGCGCGCAACTGCGCGACCACGGCCGCCCGCTGGGACGGATCCGCCACCGCGTCGACATAGCGCCCCACCAGGTCCCGCAACTGCGGCGGCAGGTCTTCCTGGGTCCTGATCAGGCGGCGCGCCTCGTCCCACTGCTTGCGCCGCAATGCAACCTGTGCCTCGATCCCGCTCGCCTTGCCGCTCAGGCCGAGGCTCTCCGCCTGCCTCGCGTAGCGCAATGCCTGCTCGTCTTCACCCCGCACCAGGTACATGCCGGCGAGGTTTGACGCGATGACGGCCGACGTGGGGTCGAGTTCCTGTGCACGACGGGCCTGCTCCAGCGCCGCCTCGAGCCGTCCCGCCTTGCCGAGCAGGATCGAGTACCAGTGATGCGGGGTGGCCTCGTTCGGCTCGAGCGAGATGGCGAAGAAGAACCCGGATTCGGCGTCGAGCAGGTCACCCCGCTCCGAATTGACCTGCGCGAGCACCGCGTGCGCCTCGCCGATCTTCGGATCGATCGACAGTGCGCGCCGCGCAGCGGCCTCGGCCATCGGCAACAACGTGGCTTCGTCGCCCTCCTCGCGCGTGTAGCCGGGCAGCACGACGTATGCCGAAGCGAGCGCCGCCTGCGCCCGCGCGAAGCCGGGATCGAGGCCGATCGCGCGCTGGTACAGGTCGACGGCCTGCCTCAGGTTGTCCTCGCCGCGTCGTTTCCAGATCGCCCGGCCCTGCAGGTACAGCTCGTAGGCCTCGACGTTCTGCGTCGGCACCTTGTCGCGCGCGGCAAGGGCCTGCTCCTGCGGTGCAAGCTCGATGCGCAGCTTGTCGACGATCGCCGCCGCGATCTCGTCCTGCACCCGGAAGATGTCCTCGAGCTTGCGGTCGTAGGTTTCCGACCACAGGTGGAAGCCCGTTTCCGCGTCGATCAGCTGCGCCGTGATGCGCACCTGTTCACCCGCCTGCCGCACGCTGCCCTCGAGCACGGTTTCGACGCCGAGCTCCTGGCCGACCTCGCGTATGTCCACGTTGCGGCCCTTGTAGGCGAACGACGAGGTGCGCGACGCGACCTTGAGCCCCGGGATGCGCGCGAGCAGGTTGAGCAGCTCCTCGCTCATGCCGTCGCTGAAGTAGTCGCGCGACGCGTCGCCGCTCAGGTTGGTGAACGGCAGCACGGCGATCGAGCTGTGCGGCTCGTTCGCCTGCGCGCGGCCGAAGCCGCGCTCGTACAGCAGGTAGCCGAGGCCGGCCATGAGCAGCAGCACGACGGCCGCGTAGGCCATGCGCAGCCGGACCCGCATGGACGCGGGCGCATCGGCGATCGGCTCGGTGCGCTCGATGCCCTGCGGTCCCACGTCGAAGATCCACGCAAGGACCATCGCCACCGGGAAGCCGACCAGCAGGAACACGACGATCGCGGTGACCAGCCACTCGGGCAGGTGCAGCGCGGGCACGACGACCGACGAGGCCTCGGTGACCGCCCACGCGATCGCGCCGTAGGCGATCGCCACCTTGCCCACGCGACGGCGCTTCAGTTCCGCGAAGAATGCCATCGGATCCCCGCCCGTTCCGTGGGAGGTATTGTCCACAGTTTCGGGCGGCGCGCGAGCCCGCCGGTCACTTGTTGCAGATGCCGATGTCGCCGTTCAGCGTCTTGATGCGCACGCGGGCGGTGCCCTGCCCTTCCCTGAAGCGCAGTTCCGTGCCCGGCGCATACTCGCTGGTGCGCACCGGCTTCGGGCCGAAGCAGTTGCGGATCTCGCCGTTGAAGCTCGTCACCTCGAACTCGGCGCCCACCGGCGGCGCCAGGTCGAGGCGCACGTCGCCGCTGATGCTCTCGAAGTCGATGCGCGCGTCCGCGTCGAGCCGGCCCTTGAGGCCGAGGTCGCCGCTCGTCGAGCGCAGGCGCGAACGGCTCGTGTCGCCCGCGCTGATGGCGAAGTTGCCGCTCACGGTGTTGCCGTTCACCTCGCCCGCCACGCGCGCGATCGTCGCGTCGCCGCTCACGGTCGTCACGGTGAGCAGGCCCTTCTGGCCGGAACCGTTCACGACCACGTTGCCACTCACCGTCTTGCACTCGACGTCCTCGGCTGCAGCCTCGGTGTCGATGTCACCGCTGACCGACTGCAGGCGCTGCGACCCGCGCAGGCCTTGCGAGCGCACGTCGGCACTCACCGTGTTGACGAACAGGCTGCTCGCCGAGGGCACCTTGACCACCAGGCTCGTGCCCTCGACGCGGGACGACCGGTTCGGGAGGATGACCTTCACCCGCGTGAGCTTGCCGCTCTGCACGAACTCGAGCCGCTCGACTCCATCACCGAGTGTGCCGGTGACCTCGACCTCGTTGCGCGGCCACCCCGTGACCACCACCGAGCCCGCGGTGTTCGAGACCTCGACGTGGCCCGCCGCGTCCGCCGGCTTGCGCTCGTTGATCGGCGTGCCGGCGAGCGCCGCCGGGGCGGCCGCGAGCAGCGCAAGTGCCACCCATGTCCGGGCGGCGGCCACCGGGCGAGCGGGCTGGGTACAGATCGTCATAGTTGCAACCTCGTCGCATCGATCGGGCCGGCGCCGTTGCCGCCGGCCAGCTGGTTCACGCTCGCGAGCACCGCGAGCTGGTCCTGATAAGCGTTGAGCAGGAGTTCCTCGAGCAGCGGATCACCCGGGCTCAATTCGAGCGCCGCGTTGATCTCGGCGCTCGCCCTGCGGATCTCCGCAAGATTCTTCTCGACCTGGCGGCGCGCGTCGGGCGGCAGGCGGTCGATGCGCGCCGACAGCGTGCGCGCGAGGTCCTGGCGCGCAGTCTCGTAAGCCGGGTCGAGCGCCTGCCCAGGCCCGAACGCCGCGTCAGCGTAGCCGGCCTGGCCGGCCGCGGGGGCCCGCTGCGCGACCAACGGTTCGTCTTCACGCAGCAGCGTCGCGGTGATGAGCGTCGAGCCGACCACGAGCAGCACGGCGGCAGCCGCGGGCCACAGCCAGCGGCGCCCGGCGTGCACTTCGCGCGGCTCGAGCCGCGCCTCGATCGCGGGCCAGAGGTCGCGCCCGGGCTCGATGCCGCGCGGCAGGGCATCGAGCGCGGTGTCGAGCGGGCTCGTCGATGCGTTGTGGTCGTGGCTCATCGCACCACCTCCGTCACGGCGAGGCGCTCGCCGAGCAGCTGGCGTGCGCGGTGCACCTGCGACTTGCACGTGCCGACGGCGACCCCGAGCAGCTCGGCCGCCTCTTCGTGCGAATACCCGTAGAGCCCGACGAGCACCAGCGCCTGGCGGGCCCCTGCCGGCAGCCGGCGCAGGCCGGCTTCGAGATCGAGCACGGTGCCGGCATCGCCGATGGACGGATCCGGCAGCGCGACGGCCTCGTCCTCGGCCGAGCCCGAAGTGCCGAGCCGCTCGCTGCGGCGGCGGCCCTGCGCCAGCACCGCGTTGACCGCGATGCGGTGCAGCCACGTGCCGAAGGCGCTGCGGCTTTCGAACGCCGGCAGGCTGCGCCAGGCCTGGATGAAGGCCTCCTGGGTGCAGTCCTCGGCAGTGGCTCGATGGGCGGTCATGCGCAGGCAGAGTCCGTATACCTTGCCGACGTGGTTGCGATAGAGGGTTTCGAAGGCGGCCCTGGAGCCGCGCTTCGCCGACTCGACGAGCGCGCGCTCCTCGGCAATGCGGCGCGCCCGCTCGAACTCAGATTCGCCCCCCAGCTCCGTCAACCCGCACCTCGGCGCTGCCTGGACCCCCGACGGGCCATCCTACACAGCCCCGCGGGTCGACGGACCCCGAGGACCGGCCTCTTGCAGCTTAAGATGCGGGCACGGGGCGTAAGGTTGGAACGGAGGCGGAGCCATGACGGAAGCAGTGCAGATCGAACGCCAGGGGGCGGTGGCCACTGTGATCCTGGAGCGGCGGGAGGCACGCAACGCCGTGGACCCGGCCACGGCCGAACGGCTCGCGGCCGCGTTCCTCGAGATCGAGCGCGACGACTCACTCCGGGTGTCGGTGCTGTGGGGCGCCGGCGGAACGTTCTGCGCGGGAGCCGACCTCAAGGCGGTGGCGGCCGGCTGGGACGCAAGCCGGATCCGCGAGCCGTCCGGCTCGGCCGACGACGCCTTTGGTCCGATGGGGCCGACGCGCCTGCAGCTCGAGAAGCCCGTGCTCGCCGCGATCTCCGGTCACGCCGTGGCGGGCGGGCTCGAGCTCGCGCTCTGGTGCGACCTGCGCGTCATGGAGGACGACGCGGTGCTCGGCGTTTTCTGCCGGCGATGGGGCGTGCCGCTGATCGACGGCGGCACCGTGCGCCTGCCGCGGCTGATCGGCCAGGGCCGCGCGCTCGACCTGATCCTCACCGGACGGCCGGTCGGCGCCAAGGAGGCGCTCACGATGGGCCTGGTGAACCGGGTCGTACCCAAGGGTGCGGCGCGGGTCGTGGCGGAGGCTCTGGCCGAGGAGATCGCGGCATTTCCACAGGGCTGCCTGCGGGCCGACCGGCGCTCGGCGTACGAGCAGTGGAGCCTGACGCAGGCGGGAGCGCTGCAGCAGGAGTTCGTGCGCGGCCGCGCCGTGCTCGAGAGCGGCGAGTCGGCCGCGGGAGCTGCGCGCTTCGTCGAAGGCGCAGGCCGGGGCGGGCGCCCGGCCTGAACGGCTCGCTTCAGCGCTTCGTGCCCTGCAGGTAGTCGACGGCCACGCCCGTCATCGCGCGGAGACCGACGGGCAGGCTGCCCTCGTCGAGGTAGAACTGCGGCGAGTGGTTGCTCGGCGCCTGCGCGGCCTCGACGCCGTCCGGGGTGCTGCCGACGAAGAAGAACAGCGCCGGCACCTTCTGGCCGAAAAATGCGAAGTCCTCGGCGCCGGTCACGTACGGGATCTCCTTGACCTGGCCGCCACGGCCGACGCGGGCGAGCGACGGCAGCATGCGGCTCGTGAGCCTCGGGTCGTTCACGACGACGGGATTGTTGTCGTCCGCGATCTCGACCGTGGCCGTGGCGCCCGCCGAGTGCGCGATGTCCTGGGCGGTCCGCGTCATGCGCTCGATGATCTGCCGGCGCACCTCCGGGTCGAACGTGCGGAACGTGCCGATCATCTCGACCTCGTCCGGGATGATGTTGTTGCGGATGCCACCCTTGATCGCACCCACCGACACGACGGCGGGGTACTGGCTGATGTCGATCTGCCGGCCGACGATGGTCTGCAGGCCCAGCACGATCTGCGAAGACACGACGATCGGGTCGACCCCGCCCCAAGGGCGTGCACCGTGCGTCTGGCGGCCCCTGACTACGATGCGGAAGCGATCCGAGGCCGCCATCATCGGGCCGCTGCGGTAGCCGATCACGCCGGCATTGAGCGTCGAGAACACGTGCAGACCGAACGCTGCCTCGGGCTTCACCAGGTCGAAGATGCCTTCTTCGAGCATCATGGACGCCCCGCCGCGTTCGCCCTCGGGCGCGCCCTCCTCGGCCGGCTGGAACACGAACAGGATCGTGCCGGGCAGGTCCTTGCGCAGCGCCACCAGCGCCGAGGCCGCACCCATCAGGATCGCGGTGTGCGCGTCGTGGCCACACGCGTGCATCACGCCCACTTTCTCGCCGCGGTACTCGGTGGTGACCGTGGACCTGAACGGCACGTCCACCTGCTCGGTGACCGGCAGCGCGTCCATGTCGGCGCGCAGCGCGATCGTGGGGCCCGGCTTGCCGCCGCGCAGGATGCCCACGACGCCGGTGTGTGCGATGCCGGTCTTCACCTCGAGGCCGAGCGCCTTCAGGTGCTCGGCCACCTTCTGCGACGTGCGGAACTCGCGGTTGCCGAGCTCCGGGTTCTGGTGCAGGTCGCGACGCCACTCGACCACCTGCGCGTCCACTGCGCGCGCGGCGTCCTCGATCGCGCGATCCGAAATCGCGGCGAACCCTGGCGTTGACGCGAGGAACAGGACGGCTGCGGCAAGGGCGGAAAGTCTGGGCATGGCTCGGTCCCGGCAATCGGAAAGTGGCGGAGCATAGCGCGCCCGGCCCGGAGCCGCGCGGCCGAATGCTGGAGCTGGCCGTATACTCGACCCCGAAGGCCGCAGGCGGGGGGGCTGCCCATGGTGATCAAGATCGTGTCAGGCGTGCTCGGCACCGCGGGACTCGCGTGGCTGGTGCTGCTGTTCTCGTCGAAGGCGATCCTCGTGAGCGAGCGCGTCGAAGAGCGCACCTTCCACGAGCGGCTCGTCTGCACCTATTTCACTGGCAGTGGCACGATCCGCAAGGAATACCTCCACACCGAGAGTGGCCGGCTCGGCCGCGCCGCCTGCCCGCGCTGGGAAACCGTGCCGCCGGCACAGTGACCCGGGCCGCCACCGTTCAGCGACCTACGGAACCGCAATGAACCGAACGATCCGCACGCTCCTCCTCTCCTGCACGCTCGCCGGGACGCTCATCATGACCCAGCCCGACACCGCCCTCGGCCAGGCCGTGAACCCGGCCATCATCCGTTCGATCGCCAAGACGCAGAAACCGCCGCTGCACGGCCAGCACTGGATGGCGATCACCGGGAAACCGCTCGCAGCCACGGCAGGCGCGATGATGTTCCAGCGCGGCGGCAACGCGGTGGATGCCGCGTGCGCGATGATCGCGGCCACCTCGACCATGTGGGACGTGCTGCACTGGGGCGGCGAGACGCAGGCGCTGATCTACGATCCGCGCACGAAGAGAGTCGTGGCGATCAACGGGCTCGGCATGGCGCCCACGGGTGCCACGCCCGAGTTCTACCGCGAGAAGGGCTTCGAGTATCCGCCTGCCTATGGCCCGCTCGCCGCGGTCACGCCCGGCACGCCGGGCGGCATCCTGCTGATGCTCGCCGAGTACGGCACGCTGTCGCTCGCCGAGGTGCTCGGCCCCTCGATCGAACTCGCGGACGGCTATCCGATCGACGCGGAGACGGCCGACAACATCGAGCGCTGGAAGGACAAGCTCAAGGAGTGGCCGTACTCGAAGCAGGTGATGCTGCCGCACCTCGGCGAGGCGCGCGAGGCGCCGCGCGCGGGCGAGATCTTCCGCCAGCCCGACCTCGCGGCGACGTTGCGCAAGCTGGTCGAGGCCGAAGCGCAGGCGCTCGCCGCCGGCAAGTCGCGCAGGGAGGCGATCCAGGCCGCCTACGACCGCTTCTATCGCGGCGACATCGCACGCGAGTTCGTGCGCAGCGTGCAGGAACAGGGTGGGCTGATCACGCTCGAAGACCTCGATCGCTGGCAACCGCGGGTCGAGGCGCCGCTCACCACCCGCTACCGCGGCATCGACGTCTACAAGCTCGACGTGTGGACGCAGGGCCCCGCGCTGCTGCAGTCGCTCAACATCCTCGAGAACTTCGACCTGAAGTCGCTCGGCTACAACAGCGCGAACTACATCCACACCGTGTACCAGGCGATGAGCCTCGCGTTCGCCGACCGTGACTTCTACTACGGCGACCCGCAGTTCCCGCCCGAGGAGCCCACGCGCGGCCTGCTGTCGAAGGAATATGCCAAGGCGCGCGCCGCCACGATCCGCATGGATCGCAACGACGCAAGCGCGGGCCCGGGCGATCCCTATCCGTACCAGGGCGGCAAGAACCCGTACGCAGACCTGCTCGGGAAGCAGCCACGTGCCGCCCTCGGTACGCCGCCGGGCGAACTGACCGCGGAGGCACTCGGAGAGTTCAAGGAGAGCTTCCAGAGCGGCACCACCACGGTGGTCTCGGCCGACGCGCAGGGCTGGCTCGTGGCGGTCACGCCGAGCGGCGGCTGGATCCCCGGCACGATCGCCGGGCGCACCGGCATCGGCCTGAGCCAGCGCATGCAGTCGTTCGTGCTCGACCCGAAGTTGAATCCCTACAACGTGCTCGAGCCCGGCAAGCGGCCACGCGTGACGCTCACGCCGAGCCTCGCGTTCAAGGACGGCAAGCCCTGGCTCGCGTTCGCCGTGCAGGGCGGCGACTCGCAGGACCAGAACCTGCTGCAGTTCTTCCTGAACGTGGTCGAGTTCGGCATGACGCCGCAGGAAGCGGCCGAAGGCGCCAACTTCAACAGCTACCAGATGCGCAGTTCGTTCGACAAGCACGAATCGCAGCCCGGCCGCATCGTGCTCAACGAGTCGGTCCCGCAGTGGGTGCGCAAGGAGCTGGCGCTGCGCGGCTATCGGCTCGAGTACGAGGCGCGCACCTCAGGGCCGATCAACGCGATCCTGCTCGATCACGCGCACGGGACGATGTGGGGCGGCTCCAGCAACCACGGCGAGGATTACGGCATCGCCTGGTAGGCGATCCGCTCCGCCAGTTCGCGGCTCTGCTTCGCGCAGTCGTTCATCGCGATGCCGCGGTAGGCGTTGCAGTTCAGGTACAGCCCGGGAATCTGCGCGGCGCGCGCGAAGATCGCGTCGACATTGGCGATGTGGCCGGGCGCATAGCTGGGGATGCCGCGCTCCCAGCGCTGCACGAACCTGACGTCGGGATCCTGCGTGAGGCCCATCGTGCGCTCGAGGCCGGCGCGTGCGGTGCGCACGAGCCCAGCCTCGTCCTGCGCGACGAGCTCCGGATTGCGTTGGCCCCCGACCATGATGCGCACGCTCTTGCAGCCGGCAGGCGCGCGGTCGGGAAAAATGCTGCTGTCCCACAGCACGCCGAGGATCGGCAGCTTCGCTGCCGTCGTGGTCAGCAGGCCGAATCCGTCGAGCGGGTCGGCGAGCTGGCGATAGCCGAAGCCTACCACCGCGATCGGCGAATATTCGATCGACGCCAGGCGGCGCGATAGTTCGGCGTCGAGCGGGCGCACCATCTCCGCGGCTGCAAACGACGTGGCGCAGATCACCACGCGATCCACGTCCGCGGTGCCACGCGGGGTGTGCACGCTGAATCCATTGCCGCGGCGCTCCACCGCAGTCACCGGCTCACCGAGACGCCACTCCGCAGCGGTCACGTCGTGCAGGTGCCGGACCAGCGTGCCGATGCCGCCCGTGGTGCTCGTCAGCACGCCTCCCGGGCCCGCGCCTTTCTTGCGCCGGGCGATCATGCCCCGGAACAGGCCGCCGTACTCGCGCTCGAGTGCCACGACCAGCGGGAACGCGGCCTGCACCGAGATCTTGTCCGGCGTGGAGCCATAGATGCCCGCCGACATCGCGTCGAGGAACACGCGCGTGAACCCGGGGCCCAGGCGGCGGTCGCCGAATTCGCGCAGCGTCTCGTCGGCGCCGTCGCGGCGCGCGGGCACGACGAACTCGCCGAGCACGCGCAGCTTCTGCGGCCAGGTGAGCAGTCGCGATTTCAGGAACGCGGGCGGCGACTCGGGCAGGCGGTGCAGCCGGTCCGTGAAGACGAAGCGCTTGCGCGCCCGGTCGGAGCTCGGCAGCAGGTACGGCGTGGCGCCGCTGTCCTCGACCAGCTGGAGGCTGTCCGGCTTGTTGGTCAGGAAGCCGTTGGCCCCGGCCTCGAAGCGGAACCCGTCGATCTCGACGGTCTGCAGCTTGCCGCCGGCCCGCTGCTCCGCCTCGAACACCACGAGGTCGGCAGCGGGCAGCGCGCGCTTCAGGTAGAAGGCCGTCGCGAGCCCGCTCAGGCCCGCGCCCACGATGGCGATGCGCATCCGCTACTCCCGGCCGGCCCCGCCGTCGGGCGCGCCCTGGCCGCGGATGACCATCGCGACCAGCGTGACGACGGTGATCGGCAGCACGAAGCTCAGCATCACCGCCGAGAACTCGTCGAGCACCGCGTGCTCCCTGGCACCGAGGATCAGGTAGGCGACGTACGCCACGTAGAAGGCCAGGAACATCAGGCCGCGGCGCCGTCCGATCTCGCTGCGCAGGATGAAGACCGGCAGGCAAGCGAACGCCACCGCGAGCATCACCCAGAGGTCGAAGTTGAGCACGGCCTGCGCAATGCCGAGGCCGCCCGGGCTCACCACGCCGGCCAGGCCGAGACAGCCGAGGATGTTCAGGGTGCTGCTGCCGACTACGTTGCCGACGGCGATGTCGCGCTCGCCGCGCACGGCTGCCGTGACGGAAGTCGCCACCTCCGGCATCGAAGTGCCGACTGCGATGATCGTGAGGCCGACGATCAGGTCGCTCACCCCGAGCGCGCGGGCGAACGCAACGGCGGCGCTCACCAGCCACTCCGAACCGATCACCAGCAGCGCCAGGCCGACGGCGATCAGCACGACCTGCACGGACCAGTGGCCATCCCACCTGCCAGAGGGGTCGGCGGCAGCCGCGCCCGCGTCACCTGTCCCCGCGAGCTCCGCGCGGGATTGCAGCACGACGAACACGAGGTACGCGACGAGCATCACCAGCAGGAGCAGCGACTCGAAGCGGCCGAGGCGGCCGTCGAACACCATCAGTGCCAGCACCACCGAAGCCCCGATCATGATCGGCACTTCCTGGCGAATGACCTGCGAGTGCACGACCATCGGGGTGATCACCGCGCACAGGCCCAGGACGACCAGGACGTTGAAGATGTTGCTGCCCACCACGTTGCCGACGGCAATGTCGGTGGTGCCGGACAACACTGCGCCTACCGACACCGCGATCTCGGGCGAGCTCGTGCCGATCGCGACGATGGTGAGGCCGACGACCAGCGGCGAGATGCCGAGCGACATCGCGATCCTCGAGGCGCCGCGCACGAGCGCCTCGGCGCCGGCCACCAGCGCACCGAGGCCGAGCAGGAAGAAGAGTACGTTGGTGAGCATGTACGCGATGCGCGCGGGCTGGCGGAGGGTCCGGAATTATCGCATGCCCACGGAACCCCGGCCGGGCACGGCATCACGGCCCGGCTGCGTCCCCGCCCCGTCCCTGGCCGCGGATGACCATCGCGACCAGCGTGACGATGGTGATCGGCAGCACGAAACTCAACATCACCGCCGAGAACTCGTCGAGTGCGTCGTGATCCTGGGCACCGAGGATCAGGTAGGCGACGTAAGCCACGTAGAACGCGAGAAACATCAGGCCACGCCGGCGGCCGATCTCGTTGCGCAGCATGAACGCGGGCAGGCAGGCGAAGGCCACGGCCAGCATCACCCACAGGTCGAAATTGAGCACGGCCGCGGACATGCCGAGGCCGTTCGAGCTCACGACGCCCGACAGGCCCAGGCACCCGAGGATGTTGAACGTGTTGCTGCCGATCACGTTGCCGACGGCGATGTCGCGCTCGCCGCGCACGGCGGCCATGATCGACGTCGCCACCTCGGGCATCGACGTACCCGCCGCGATGATCGTGAGGCCGATGATCAGGTCGCTGACGCCGAGGGCGCGTGCGAACGCCACGGCCGCGTTCACCAGCCACTCGGACCCGAGCACGAGCAGCCCCAGGCCGACCACGATGAGCAATGCCTGGACGGCCCAGTGGCTGTCCCAGGCGCCGTTGCGTTGCACGGCGCTCGCGTACTCGTCGCGGATCTCGGCCGACTCGGCGCGCGACTGCCGCACGAGGAACACCATGTAGGCCACGAGCAACGCGAGCAGCAACGCGGCCTCCGCGCGGCTGAGGCTGCCGTCGATCACCATCACCGCGAGCACCACGGACGCACCGATCATGATCGGCACCTCCTGGCGGATGATCTGCGAGTGCACCACGAGCGGCGTGATGAGCGCACTCACGCCGAGGATGAACAGGACGTTGAACACGTTGCTGCCCACGACGTTGCCGACGGCAATGTCGGTCGTCCCGTTCAGCACGGCGCCCACCGAGACAGCGATCTCAGGCGAGCTCGTGCCCATCGCGACGATGGTGAGGCCCACGACCAACGGCGAGATGCCGAGCGACATCGCGATCTTCGAGGCGCCGCGCACGAGTGCCTCGGCGCCGGCCACCAGGGCGGTAAGTCCCAGCAGGAAAAAGAGCACCTGGGTCAGCACTGCCGGGGGCCTAGCTGCTCGCCGCCAGCTGCTCGCGATGGTACAGGCGCGCCGCGATCCACCAGACGGCGAGCACCAGCACGAGGCCTGCGCCGAGGCTCACCGCCCAATCGGTGGCCGTCACCGGCTCGCTGCGCAGGATGCGCAGGATCATCTGGTTCTGGCCGAGGAAGGGCACCGCCAGCATCCACAGTTGCGTCTTCACCGGCGACACCATCAGGTAGAGCGTCGGCAGCATCGGCAGGAACATGAGCAGCGGCAGGTATCCCTGCGCCTCGCGGTGGCTGCGCGCGAACGCGGCCAGCGCGGTGAGCACGGTGGCACCGAGCAGCACGACCGGCAGCACCACGACCAGCAGGCGCGCGAGCGCGGGCCACGGCACGTCGACCGACATGTCGGCGTGCTCGGTCGGCACGAAGGCGAAGACCACGCGGAACATCACCAGCGTGATGAGCACCGACAGCAGCGTGAACACGGCGGTCGCGAGGATCTTGCCGCTGATGATCGCCTCGCGCGAGGCCGGCGTCGCGAGCAGCGGCTCGAGCGACTGGCGCTCACGCTCGCCCGCCGTCGCGTCGATGGCGAGCTGCATGCCGCCGATGAACGCGAGCAGCAGCAACAGGTACGGCAGCATCTGCTGCGCGAAGTCGAAGCGCGAATCGGGCGTCGCGACGTCGCGGTCGGCGATCCTGAGCGGCTGCATCACCGAGGGGTGGATGCCGCGCGCGATCAGCCGTAGCGTCCCCACCTGGCGGTCGTACCCGCCGAGCAGGGCGCGCACTCGGGCAATGGTCGTGCCCGACTGCATGGGCCGCGAGCTGTCGTAGATCAGCTCCACCGACGCGGGCCGGCCGGCCCGCCAGTCCTCGGCATAGCCGGAATCGATGCGCAGCACCACCGCGTACTCCTGGTCGCGCACCGCGGCGTCAGGATCTGCCGGCGGGGGCAGCACGCGCACGTCGTTGGTGCCGAGCCACGCGACGAGGTTGGGCGCGTGCTCGACGCCGATCACCGGCAGCTCGAGCGTCTTCTCGAGCTTCTCGGCCTGGCGCTTCGCTCCGATCGAGCCGAGGCCGGCGATCAGCAGCGGCACGGCCACCGGCATCAGCAGGAACGCCATCATCACCATGCGCCGGTCGCGGAAGGCATCGAGCAGCTCCTTGCGCATCACCGTCCACCAGGCGCTCATGCGAACAGGCCCTCCTCGGAACCGATCACCTGCACGAACGCGTCCTCGAGGTTGGCGCGCCCGGTCTGCGCGCGCAGCTCGTCGGCGGTGCCCTGCGCGACCACCTGCCCGTGCGCGATCACGACGATCCGGTCACAGAGCGCAGCCACCTCCTGCATGATGTGGCTCGAGAACAGCACGCAGCGCCCCTCGGCCTTCAGCTCGGCGAGGAACCGCCGCAGCGCACGCGTGGTCATCACGTCGAGTCCGTTCGTCGGTTCGTCGAGCAGCACGTTGCGCGGGTCGTGCACCAGCGCCCGGGCGATGGCGGTCTTGGTGCGCTGGCCCTGCGAGAAGCCCTCCGTGCGCCGGTCGATGCAGTCCTGCATGCCGAGCGC
>JAGVUU010000194.1 GCA_019136105.1 Gammaproteobacteria bacterium | reverse complement strand
GCCGGGTGGGCATCCAGACTTCTGACTTAGCGACGGGGGCCAGATGAACGTAACCGTCCGAGCAACCCCGTTCCCCGGCGGAGCCGGCGACTTCAGAGATCGACGACGTGCCTGAGCAGCCCGAATGACACGCGCCAGCCAGGCTCGTTTTCGCAGTCGACGCTGGCTGTCTTCTGGTTGATGCGCACGATGGTGCCGATGCGCGTTTGCAGGTGGCGGTCCTCGAAGCTGACGCGGTCGCCGACGCGGAAGTCCTCTCGGGTGGGGCGTTGGGTGGGCTTGGCTGTGGGCACCTGAGGCGCGGCGCGGCTGTCGGCGGGGAGCTCGATCGCCGCGTAGGGCAGCGTCCAGGTCGCGCGGGTGGCGTCGTCCTGCACCGTGACTTGAGTGTCCTTCATCGCCACCACGGTGCCGCTGCGCAGTTGCAGCGCAGCGCCCGGCGCTTTCCCGTCCACGAAACGCACCCGTTGTCCCAGGTGCAGATGCAGCCGGATCTGCACGATCCGCGACGGGTCCGACATCAGGCGCTCGATCACGCGCGACAGATGGAACAGTTCGAGCGAGCTTGCGCGGTTGAGGGCTTCGAGGGTGGCGGGGTCCATCAGGGCGCGGGCTTCCAGTTCATCGGCAGCAGTTCATCGAGCCGGTCCATGCGGTGCTCAGGCAGGCGCGTGAGCACATCCTTCAGGTAGGCGTAGGGCTCAACGCCGTTCAAGCGCGCGGTTTCGATCAGCGAGAGTGCCACGGCGGCGGCCCGTCCGCCACGTGGGCTGCCGGCAAACAGCCAGTTCTTCCTCGAGATCGCCACCGGTCGCATCGCGCGCTCGGCGGTGTTGTTATCCGGCGCGAGGAGACCGCTGTCGGCAAACACGGTGAGCGCTGTCCAGTTCGACAGCGCATAGGCAAATGCGCGCCCCAGCGGCGAGCGCGGCAGCAGCGTCGGGTGGTGATGGGTGAGCCAGCGGTGGAACGCGGTCAGCACTCGCCGGGTGCGCCCTTGGCGCACGCGCAGGCGCACGTCCGGGTCAGCCTCGACCAGGCGACGCTCGATGCGGTAGATCAGCCCGATGAAGCGCAACGCGTCATCGGCCAGCCCGGGTGGCGCCCCCTTGGGGGCTGCCTTGGCCACATCGAAGAACTTGCGCCGCACATGTGCCCAGCACGCCACGTGGGTGACGCCCTCGCGGAAGCTGGCGTGGTAGCCGCTGTAGTCGTCGGCCTGCAGGTAGCCGCGCCACGCGCCCAGGATCCGGCGCGGATGCGTCCCGGAT
Organism: Gammaproteobacteria bacterium; assembly: GCA_019136105.1. Taxonomy (GTDB): domain Bacteria; phylum Pseudomonadota; class Gammaproteobacteria; order Steroidobacterales; family Steroidobacteraceae; genus RPQJ01. Next base: position 1,543 of record JAGVUU010000194.1, on the reverse strand, counting down.
CGATCGGCCGTGAAGTCGTAGAGTGCGGCCGGGGCCACCTGCTGCCACTGCCCGTGATCGTCCTTCTGCTGCCCGCCGGCCAGATAGACCCACATGCGGGCGGTGATCGTCTTGCCCGGTGCCTGAAGGGCCAGCGTGGTGTCGTCGGTGAAGATCACCGGGCTCGAGAGCACGTGGCGTTGCAGGGCCGGCATCAACACCGCAAGCAACTCGGTCGCATCGAGCACCCAGTCGCACAGCGTCTGACGCGACAGAGCGACGCCTTGGCGCGCGAAGATCCGCGACTGGCGCGCGAGCGGGCAGTGATCGAGGTACTTCGAGACCATCACGTGGGCGAGCAGCCCCGCGCCGGCGTTGCTTCTGGGCAGGGGCGAACCCTGGGCAGTGGCGGTGCGCACGGTACTGCGGCCGTCGGCGCTCTCGCAGCGGTACTTCAAGCGCACGTTCTGGATCACTTCGAGCCGGGCGGGAATGTACTCGAGCAACTCCGAGACCTCCTCGCCGATACGCTCGAGCGCGGTGTATCCGGCCTTCTCGGCATCGGAGAGGTCGTGCTCGACGCGCCGGCGCGGCAGATCCGGGCTGATCGCTGGCCGCCCGCCCTTGCGTCGGGTGTGGGCGCCGACCTCGCGACGCTCCTCACTCGGTACGGGAATCTGCACCGGGTCGGCCCACAGTTCTGCCTGCCCGAGGTGGATTACCTCGCTGCGCGGTCCGAACAAGCGCCGCCGCAACTCGGCCAGTTGGTGGCGCAGGGTGTCGAGTTGGGCGTCGAACTGCGCACGCATCGCCTGCATCTGCTGCCCCAGTTCGAGCACCAGATCCTGCAGCGGAACGACCTCCGTGGGCAGGCTGGCGCGATCGATCGGGACAGGCAGGTTCATAGATCAAAGAATGCCAGCACCGGCACCTCGGGTGAATGCGGTGAATCACCGATTGCCCACGCAGCCGCGATTTACCCCACGACGCTGGCCGCCACCGGCGCCAGGCGGCGTGTTCGCGACAGATCGATGCCATCGAGCCAGGCCAGCAACTCGCTCATCGCCAGGCCGTCACCCGACAGCCGCGCGGGGTCGGTGAAACGCCCGCGCTCCAGGCGCTTGTACAGCACCCAGAACCCATGACGGTCCCACACCAGCAGCTTGGCCTTGTCGCGACGCCGGCCGATGAACACGAACACCTGGCCCGAGAGCGGGTTCATGCCCATGCAGCGCGACACGATCTGCGCGAGCGCATCGATCGACTTCCTCATGTCGACCGCCTCGCTATAGACGTGGGCACGGATCGCCGAGGACAGGATCACGGCAGTCGCGCCAGCACGCGGTCGAGCACCTGCCGCGCAGCCGCGCCATGCAGACGCAGCGTCATCGATTCGGGCAGCACCACTTCGAGCTCCACCGTATCGGGTTGCACACTCGGGGCTGCCTGCGCGAGCGCGATGAAGCGACCGCCGGCTTCGCCCACCGCCGGCGCCGCCTCGGCAGCGGCCAGGCGGTTGATGCGGTGGCGGAACGTCGACAGCGCCAGGCCGGTGGCCTGGCAA
>JAGVUU010000187.1 GCA_019136105.1 Gammaproteobacteria bacterium | reverse complement strand
CGCCAGCGCGACCTGATCGAGGGCCTGCGCTCCCGCACGGCCACGCTCCAGGTCAAGCTGCTGCCGGACGGGCCCCTGCCGCTGCTGGCCACCCAGGCGGTGGACGGCGCCGGCGTCAACCTGTTGCAGGGTCCGTATGCACCGCGTTCCTCCCTGCGCACCCGCATGCGCGAGTGGCGGTTGCCAGCGGCACTCGCAGCGGCCGTGGTCCTGGTGTTCGTCGGCAGCCACGCCGCCCTGTGGTGGAAGCAGAGCCGCGCCGAGCGCGCCCTCGATGCGCAGATCGCAGAGATCTTCGCGCAGGCGCTGCCCGGTCAGCCGGTCGTCGATCCTCGCGCACAGATGCAGGGCGCACTTGGCGCCGGCGGGTTGGCCGGTGGCGGCCTGCTCCCGGCCATGTCGGTCATCGCGCAGGCGATGGCCCAGGCTCCCGCGGCGCGCTTGCGGTCGATCAGCTTCCGCAACAACGTCATCGAGCTCAACCTGACGGCGCCGTCGATCGAATCGCTCGACGGCATCAAGCAGGGCATGAACCGCGACGGCATCACGGCCGAGATCCAGTCGGCGAATCCCAACGGCCCCGTGGTCGATGGCCGCCTGCAATTGAGGCTCGGCCCGGCATGAACCAGATCCGGCAATGGCTCGACGGCCTCGCCCCGCGCGAGCGCAATCTCGTGTACGCCGCGGCGGCGCTACTCGGCATCGCGATCGTCTATTTCGCCATCGTGCTGCCCGTGACCTCTGCGGCGCGGCAGCGCGAGGCGCGCATCGTGCAGAAGACGAGCGACGTGGCATGGATGCGCCAGGTCGCGCCGCAAGTGATGGCAGCCGCCGCGGCCGGCAGCGGCATGGCGAGCGATGAATCGCTGGTGGTGCTCGTCGATCGCACCGCGCGCGAATCGGGCATCGGCTCGTCCATCCGCGACCAGACTCCGGCAGGCCAGAACGGCCTGCAGCTGCGGCTCGAGGGCGCGCCGTTCGACCTGCTGATGGCCTGGCTCGCGAACCTGCAGCAGCAGCACGCCGTCAGGGTCGACGGGGCAATCATCGGCGCGACCAGCGCCCCCGGTCTCGTCAACGCCAACCTCACGCTCGCGCATGGCCAATCGCCGGCCTCCTGACCGCACGGCGCGCGCTGCGCCGCAGGAGCCGAAACGTCCCTGGTGGTTGATCTCGGTCGGGCTCGCTGCGGCGCTCGGCATCGCGCTCGTGACCTTGCCCGCCCAGGTGCTCACCGGCCAGCTGAAGCGGCTCGGGCTCGAATCGGTTGCGCTCACCGGCACCGTGTGGAGCGGTCACGCGCAGGGACTGTCCTGGCGTTCAACACCGCTGTGCGACCTTCGCTGGTCGCTGGCCCCGGGTGAACTCCTGCGGGGCCGGGTCGGGGCCGACCTGCAGCTCGCACGTCCGGACGGCTCGGCAAGCGCGCACGTGAGCGTCTCATTCGGAGGCGATCTGCGGCTCACCGGCACGAAGGCCGCGCTGCCCGTCGAACTGCTCTCCTCGCTGCCGATCGGGTTGCCGCGCAACTGGCGCGGCCGGCTGTCCGCGCAGTTCGAGGAAATCGTCGTGTCCGGTGGCTGGCCCACGTCATTGCGCGGCACGCTCGACATGGACGGATTGATCGCCCCTCCGCCCCGCAACATCTCGATCGGCAGTTATCACGTCGAGATGCCGGACCCGGCGGCCGGTGAATCGAAGGACGGCCAGCTCACGGCCCGGGTCAACGACAAGGAAGGTCCGTTCTCGTTCGAGGGCCGCTTCACGCTCGGCGCGGATCGCAGCTTCCTGCTCGAAGGATCGCTCGCGCCGCGCGGCAACACTCCGCCCCCGCTGGTGCGCTCGCTCGAACTGCTCGGCCCGCCGGACGCAAACGGCCGGCGCCCGGTGAGCATCAGCGGTACGCTCTGACCCTCACGCGGCCGGCCACTCGCGCCAGCCACCCAGCAACGGGAAATACAGGCCGAGCCGCACGGGTTCGGGCGCAAGCTTGCGCGTGAGGGCCGCGTAACGCTCGAGCTGCGGACGATAGCGTTCCCGTTCGCTGTCGAGGAACGCCTCGAGACCGGCGCCTTCATGGCGGCTGGTCTTGTAGTCGATGATCCAGCGCACCCCCGACGCATCGACGAAAGTGCGATCGATCACGACGCTCACGACCTCGCCATCGAAGCGGCCCGTGAGCGCCAGCTCGGTCGCCGAATCGCGGTGGCCTGCGTCGAGCAGCCAGCGTCCGCGCTCGTCCTCCAGCGTCCGTTGGACTGCGGTCGCGACGCGTTCCACGGCGGCCGCCCGCAGTGCCCGCGGCACGCCGAGCTCCGCGAGTTCGTGCTCCCAGCGTGCTCGCACCGCTGGGTCACCCGCGTCCGGGCACAGTGCATCACGCGCGGCCCGTTGCAGCTCGCGGTGTACCACGGTGCCGACATGGCGCGCCGTCTCGCTCGCCCAGTCGAACTCGACTGCGGTTGCCGCCGTTGAGCGTTCGACGGCTTGCGAGACGATGTGCGGCGTCCGTGGCACTGACGACGGCATCCAGTCGGCCGGCAGGTGGCGCAACGGCGGGTCCCGCACGGCGGCCGGCGGCTCCTCACCCTCGACTGCCCCAAGTTCAACGAGCCGCGCCTCGAATTGCGCGCCGACCGCTGGCCACAGCAGTCCGAGCGCCGAGTGGCCCGGCGGCTGGCGCACGGCCGGAACCCCGTCCTGCTCCCGCACCTGCGCGCTGCCGAACAGGTGCAGCCAGCGCTCAGCCCGTGTCGCCGCGACGTACAGCAGGCGCCGGCGCTCCTGCAGCAGCTTCTCGCGCTCCAGCGACTCGAGCCATG
>JAGVUU010000321.1 GCA_019136105.1 Gammaproteobacteria bacterium | reverse complement strand
CCTTGTGCATGAACGCCCCGATAGAGGACTCGACGTGAGCCGCCTGAAGAACGACACCTTCCTGCGCGCCCTGCTGCGCCAGCCAACCGAATACACGCCCGTCTGGCTGATGCGCCAGGCCGGTCGCTACCTCCCCGAATACTGCGAGACGCGCAAGCGCGCCGGAAGCTTCCTGCAGCTGTGCAAGAGTCCGGCGATGGCCTGCGAGGTCACCCTGCAGCCGCTCGCGCGCTACGATCTCGACGCCGCGATCCTGTTCTCGGACATCCTCACCGTGCCCGACGCGATGGGGCTCGGCCTGTACTTCGCCGAGGGCGAGGGCCCGCGCTTCGAGCGCCCGCTCAGGGACGAGTGGGAGATCCGCAACCTCAGCGCGCCGGATCCCCACGCCGAGCTGCAGTACGTGATGGACGCGGTCGCCGAGATCCGCCGCGCGCTCGACGGCAGCGTGCCGCTGATCGGCTTCTCCGGCAGTCCGTGGACGCTGGCCTGCTACATGGTGGAAGGCGGCTCCTCCGACGACTACCGCAAGGTCAAGTCGCTGGCCTACAGCCGTCCCGACCTGATGCACCACATCCTCGACGTCACCGCACAGGCGGTGGTGAAGTACCTCAACGCCCAGATCGAGGCCGGCGCCCAGGCGGTGATGGTGTTCGACTCCTGGGGTGGCGTGCTGTCCGAGGCGGCGTACAAGGAGTTCTCGCTGCGCTACCTCGAGCAGGTCGTTGCCGGCCTGATCCGTGAGCGCGACGGCCAGCGTGTGCCCAGCATCGTATTCACCAAGGGTGGCGGCCTGTGGCTGGAGTCGATCGCCGCGATCGGTTGCGACGCGGTCGGCCTCGACTGGACCATGGACATCGGCCGTGCGCGGCGCCTCGTGGGCGACAAGGTGGCGCTGCAAGGCAACCTCGACCCCAACGTGCTGTTCGCCCCGCCCGAGGCGGTCGCGACGGAGACGCGCCGGGTGCTGGACGCGTTCGGCAACCACCCGGGCCACGTCTTCAACCTCGGTCACGGCATCTCGCAATACACCCCGCCGGAGAGCGTGAGCGTGCTGGTCGACACCGTGCACGCGCACAGCCGGGCGATCCGCGCCGGCGCTTGAGGCTTACCGGGGGCGGGCGGTGCAGGACAGGCTTCCGCCCCCGCCTGTCAAGCGCGAAATCGTGTTTTTCGGGCTTGACTTATGCACATTCTGCGGTTCCTGCCCGCGGATTTGGCCCGAAATGGGGCTCTATCCCGAGGTTTCTTTAAGCCGTTGAAAATAAAAGGGAAAAAATTCGCGCAATGTTAAGGCATTGTGACGAAAACCCTTACGCGGCGCAGGTTTGAGCCCGATTCACCCAGCTTTCCCACAAACTTATCCACAGGTTTTGTGGACAAGCCGAAAGCCCCATTTGCGGCCAGCCACTTGCCCGGCGTTTCCTCGGCCCGTTCTCATCGAAATCGCACAAGCTACTGAGCTTGAAGCGGTTTTTATTCAGCCTGCGCTGCCCCATGGCCATCGTCCGTGTCGCCCTGCCGGTCCCGCTCCCGCAAGTCTTCGATTACACCGCCGAGGATGCGGGCGCGGAGGACGTCGGGCGCTGCGTGAAGGTGCCTTTCGGGCGCGGTGAGCGCACCGGCTTGATCGTCGGCCTCGGGGACGAGGCCGCAGTGGAGGCCGCGCGTCTCAAGGCCGTGCTGCACATCCAGCGTGGTGTGCCGCCGCTGCCTGCGGACTGGCTGGAACTGGTCGGCTTCGTCGCGCGCTATTACCACGCGCCGCTCGGCGAGGTCGTCGCGCTCGCGCTGCCGCCGGGGCTGCGTCGTGCCGACGGGGTCAGCGACGAGGACGAGGATCCGTTGCTGGGCATCACTGCGGAGGGGCGCGAGGCGCTTGCCCCCGGGAGACGGGCGAGCCGGGCGCTGACCTTGCTGCAGGCACTCGCCGAGGGGGCGGGGCCGTGGCGGCGCAGCGTGATCCGCGCCCGCGACGGTGGCGAGGCCGTAGGCGAGCTGTTGCGGCGCGGCTGGCTGGAGATCGTCGCCGATCCTGGCGCGCGCCATGAGGCGGGCGCGCAGCCGCTGGCCACGCCGGAGCAGGCCGCCGCGGTGGAGGTGATCGTCGGCGCCGGCATGCGCTTCCGGCCGTGGCTGCTGCATGGCGTCACCGGCAGCGGCAAGACCGAGGTCTATCTGCGCCTCGCCGCGCATGCGCTCGCGCAGGGCCGCCAGGTGCTGATGCTGGTGCCGGAGATCGCGCTCACGCCGCAGCTCGAGCAGCGCGTGGCCCAGCGCTTCGCCGCGGCCAACGTGGTCAGCCTGCATTCCGCGCTCGCCGACGGTGCGCGCTCGCGCGGCTTCGTGCAGGCGCTCAGCGGTCGTGCCGACATCGTGCTCGGCACCCGCCTCGCCGTGTTCGCGCCGCTGCCGCGGCTGGGCCTGATCCTGGTCGACGAGGAGCACGACGCCTCGTACAAGCAGCAGGAGGGGGTGCGCTATTCGGCGCGCGACGTCGCGGTGTGGCGCGCGCGCCAGCGCGACGTGCCGGTGGTGCTCGGCTCGGCCACGCCCTCGCTGGAGACCTGGCACCACGCAAAAAGCGAGCGCTACGCGCTGCAGACCCTGAGCCGGCGTGCGGTCGCGGCGACGCTGCCGGCGGTGCGCTGCATCGACACGCGCCGCATCAAGCTCGACGAGGGCCTCAGCCCGGCGCTGCACGCCGCCATCGCGCAGCGCCTGGAGCGCGGCGAGCAGAGCCTGGTCTTCCTCAACCGTCGCGGCTACGCGCCGGTGCTGTCGTGTCCGTCCTGCGGCTGGGTGAGCCGCTGCCCGCATTGCTC
>JAGVUU010000065.1 GCA_019136105.1 Gammaproteobacteria bacterium | reverse complement strand
ACGATCCTGATCGGGTTCGCGCTGCCGCCGCTGCTGCAGCTGAAGCGCGTGCCGCCGGCGCGGGTCCTGCGGCGCAACCTCGAGCCGCCGCCGCTGCGGTACGCAGCGGTGTACGTGCTCGCCATCGGCTCGGTGCTCGCACTGCTGTACTGGCTGGTCCGTGACGCAAGGCTGGTCACCGTCGTCGCCGCGGGCATCGCGGGCACGTTCCTCGCGCTCGCGATCGCGGGATGGCTGCTGGTGAAGGCGTTGCGCCCGCTGCGCAGCGGCGTCGGCGTGGCCTGGCGGTACGGGCTCGCCAACATCGCGCGGCGTGGCCGCGACAGCATCGTGCAGATCGTCGCGTTCGGCCTCGGCCTGATGGTGCTGCTGCTGCTCGCCTTGGTGCGCAACGATCTGCTCGAAGACTGGCGTGCCAGCCTGCCGGCCGACGCGCCCAACTACTTCATGATCAACATCCGTCCGGACGAGGGCGCAGCGATCGAGGCGTTCTTCCACGAGCGGGGCTTGCCGCCGACCGAACTGGTGCCGCTCGTGCGTGCCCGGCTCACGGCGATCAACGACGTGCCCGTGGGCGAGATCCGGTTCGAGGGCGAGCGCGCGCAGGGGTTCGTCGAGCGCGAGGCGAACCTCACCTGGGCGAGCACGTTGCGGGACGACAACCGGCTCGTGAGCGGCACGTGGTGGACCGAAGGTGACGGCGGCGGCGCGCGCGTGTCGGTCGAGCAGGAATACGCCGAACGCCTCGGCCTGAAGCTCGGCGACACCGTCACGTACGACGTCGCGGGCGAACCCGTGAGCGCCAAGGTCACCAGCCTGCGCGACGTGCGCTGGGACTCGTTCCAGCCGAACTTCTTCATGGTGTTCTCACCCGGCGTGCTCGACGACGTCACCGGCACCCTCATCACCAGCGTGCACGTGCAGCCGGAGCAGCGGCCGGCGCTGGTGGACCTGGTGCGGCAGTTTCCCGAGGTCACCATCATCGACATCGCTGCCCTGTTGTCGCAGGTGCGCGACGTGATGGACAAGGCCGCGCTCGCGGTGCAGTACGTGTTCCTGTTCACGCTGGCGGCCGGCCTGATGGTGCTGCTGGCGGCCGTGCAGGCCACGCGTGACGAACGGCGCTACGAGAGCGCGATGCTGCGCACGCTCGGCGCGAGCCGGCGCGTCGTGTTCCAGGGCGTGGCGGCGGAGTTCACCGCACTCGGCATGCTCGCCGGGCTGCTCGCCGCGTTCGGCGCGACCGTGGCCGGTTACTTCCTCGCGCGCGAGGTGTTCAACCTCGAGTACACGATCGACCCGTGGGTGTGGGTCGTGGGCATCGTGGGTGGCGGGCTGCTGGTGGGGATTGCCGGGATGCTGGCAGCGCGGTCAGTGGTGTCGCAGCCGCCCGTGGAGACGCTGCGCCAAGCGTAAATAGGGGACATTCTCCGATTTTTTCGGGAGTCGTCCGCCGACCAGGAAAAATCGGAGAATGTCCCCTATTTACGGCGCGCGGTCCGCAAGCGCGCAATCGACCGGCTTGGCGCCCAGCAACCGCGTGCACACTTCGGGGTCGATGCCGACCAGGTAGCCGCGCCGCCCGCCGTTGATCCAGATCCGCGGCAGGCCGAGGATGCTGCGCTCCACGTAGACCGGCATCCGCTTGCGCGTGGCGAACGGCGACGTGCCGCCAACCAGGTAGCCGCTGTGCCGGTTGGCCACCTCGGGCGCGCAGGGCGCCACGGACTTCACGCCGATCTGCCGGGCGAGGTTCTTGGTGGACACCGTGCGGTTGCCGTGCATCAGGACGACCAGTGGCGCTGCCTTTTCGTCCTGCATCACCAGCGTCTTCACCACCGCGAACGGATCGAGCCCGAGGACCTCGGCGCTGCGCTGCGCGCCACCGTGCTCGACGTACTCGTACGGGTGCTCCGTGAACGACACGCCGTTCGCCCTGAGGAAGGCGACGGCAGGTGTTTCACTCACGCGCGTGGACTTCGCCATTCGGGAGTGCGCGGAGCAGCGCGTGGCGGCGGCCGGCCTGGGAATCGAGCGACGGCGGAAATTAGGAGAATGTCCCCTATTTTCGCCGGCTCTTGAGGGCGCCGCCCGCGACGTAGTGGGCGGCGACGTCGTCGCCCGCGGCAGCCGCGCGGCGAATGCCCTCGAGAATCATCTTCTCCGCTCGATCGGTGCCGACCCAGTTCACGATCGTCACCCACTTGCCCTTCTCCAGGTCCTTGTAGTGCTGGAAGAAGTGCGCGATCTGGTCGGTGAGCGTCGCGGGCAGGTCCTTGTACGACTTCACCCCTTCGTAGAACGGATGCAGCTTGTCCACCGGCACCGCGATGACCTTCTCGTCGTCGCCGGCCTCGTCCTTCATCAGCAGCGCGCCGACCGGGCGCACCCGCACGATCGCGCCGGCCACCACCGGGCTCGGCACCACGACGATGACGTCCACCGGATCGCCGTCACCCGACAGCGTGTGCGGGATGAACCCGTAATTGCCCGGATAGAACATCGCCGTGTTGAGGAACCGGTCGACGCGCAGCGCGCCCGACTCCTTGTCGAGTTCGTACTTCACCGGCACGCCGCCCTGCGGGATCTCGATCAGGACGTTGACGTCGTGCGGCGGGTCTTCGCCGATGCCGATCTTGCTGATGTCCATGGGACGCTCCGCTCAGACGTGGTACTGAGGGCTCAACTCGTGCACCGCCTCCACCATCGCGAGCGCGTGCTCCGGCGGCACGTCGGGGTGGATGCCGTGGCCGAGGTTGAAGACGTGGCCGTGCCCACGGCCGAAGCTCGCGAGCGCCTTCGCGACCTCGTCGCGGATCTTCGCCGGCGGCGC
>JAGVUU010000060.1 GCA_019136105.1 Gammaproteobacteria bacterium | reverse complement strand
GGGCAAGAACATGTTCGTGCTGGGGATGCTCTGCAACCTCTACAGCCTCGACATGGACCTCGCCCGCGAGCAGATCGCGTTCATCTTCGGCAAGAAGTCCGAGAAAGTGATCCGGTCGAACGTGGGCTTGCTCGAAGCCGGGTTCGACTGGGCCGAGCACAACCTCGAGTTCGGTTACCGCGTGCCGGCGGTGCGGGCGACCGAGCCGCAACTCGTCATCAACGGCAACACCGCGATCGCGCTCGGCGTGCTCGCCTCGGGCATGGACATCTGCGCCATGTACCCGATCACGCCGGCCACCTCGGCCTCGCACTACCTGAGCGACGTGTTCGAGCGCGCCGGCGGCATCGTGCACCAGGCCGAGGACGAAATCGCGGCATGCGCGTTCGCCATCGGCTCCTCGTACGCGGGCAAGGTCGCCGTGACGATCACGTCCGGGCCCGGCTACTCGCTCAAGCAGGAAGGCATCGGGCTCGCGGTGATGGCCGAGATCCCGCTCGTGGTGGTGAACGTGCAGCGCGGCGGCCCGAGCACGGGCCAGCCGACCAAGGCCGAGCAGAGCGACCTGTTCACGGCGATGTTCGGCAGCCACGGCGACGCGCCGAAGGTGGTGATGGCGACGAGCAGCATCGAGGACTGCTTCTATTCGGTGATCACGGCGCGCCGCATCGCCGAGACGTTCAACATGGTTGTGGTCGTGCTGTCCGACGCGAGCCTCGCCACCGCGCAGCAGCCGTTCCCGCGGCCGCAGTTCAGCGAGGACTGGCTCGCGCCGCCGATCGACCAGAACCCGGTGCCGGAGGGCGCCAAGCCCTACGACTGGGACCCGATCACCGGCCTGTCGCGGCGCTTCGCGCCCGGCCAGCCGGGCGGCATGCACACGCTCACCGGCCTCGCGCACGACCGTTCGAGCCGCGTGGCGTACGACGGCGAGACCAACGAACAGGGCATGCATGCGCGCAGCCTCAAGCTCGCGGCGCTGCAGCGCATGCTCGCGCCGCCGAGGGTGTTCGGTGACGAGACGGGCGACTTGCTGGTCGTCGGCTGGGGCAGCACCAAGGGCGCGATCGAGGAGTCGGTCGAGCGCCTGCGCGCCGAGGGCCACAAGGTGTCGTCGCTGCACCTCAATTTCCTGCAGCCGATGCCGGGCGGCATCAAGGAGATCCTCGGCCGCTTCAAGCACGTCTTGACCGTCGAGGGCAACTGGTCCGACCGTCCGGACGACCCGTTGATCGACGACACGAACCGCCGCTACTCGGCACTCGCGATGCTGCTCCGGGCTCGCTACCTCGTCGACGTCGACTGCTGGACCGAGACCCGCGGCCGGCCGATCAGTCCCGGCTCCATCTGCAACGAACTGCGCAAGCGCCTGGCCCGCGAGGAGTTCCGGCGATGAGCACCGCATCCATCTGTCTGAACCACCTCTTCGAGGACCAGCGCGCGCTCGAGGACTACCAGGGCGGCGTGCCGCGCTGGTGCAAGGGCTGCGGCGACAACGCCATCCTCGCCGCCGTGCAGCGCCTGTGCCGCGACGAGGGGCTCAAGCCCGAGAAGACCGTGTTCGTGTCGGGCATCGGCTGCTCGAGCCGCCTGCCGCACTACATGCGCACTTACGGCTTCCACGGCATCCACGGCCGCGCGCTCCCGATCGCCGAAGGCATCAAGATGGCGCGGCCCGACCTGCACGTGTTCGTGAACACCGGCGACGGCGACTGCTGCAGCATCGGCGCCGCGCACTGGATCCACGCGATCCGCTACAACATGAACATCACCGTGCTGCTGCACGACAACCACATCTACGGCCTCACCAAGAAGCAGGCGTCGCCGACGTCGCCGCTCGGCACGAAGAGCAACACCACGCCGCGTGGCTCGTACCTCGACGCGCTGAGCCCGCTCACCGTGACGCTCGGCGTTCAGAACGTGTCGTTCGTCGCGCAGGCGGTGGATTGGATCCCGGAGTCGCTGTTCCAGATCGTCACGGCGGCGTTCCGCCACCGCGGCTTCTCGTTCGTGCGCGTGCTGCAGCGGTGCCCCGAGTTCGTGGGCAACATGTTCGAGCCCTGGGTGCACGACCCGCAGCGCATGCTCATGCTCACCCACGAGAACGGCATCCAGGTGAGCCCGGCCCTGCAGAAGATCTACCGCAACCAGCAGGCGCACGACCCGTCGGACATCCACCGGGCGCGCGAGATCGCCTCGAGCGAGGACCCGATCCCGGTCGGCATCCTGTACCGCAACCCCGAGGTGCCTTGCTACGAAGACCTGCGGCGTGCCGGCATGCTGCGCACGGCGGGCTCCATCAAGACGTCGCTCGAAGCCGAGTTCGACAAGTTCACCGTGTGGCCGTGACGCCTATGGACAAGCAACTCAAGTCGCAGGTCGTCTTCCATCTCACCGGACGGCACGCCGAGGGCGGGGCCGCATCCGACGCCGTGCGCAGCATGCGACCCGCGCTGATGGCGCCGTATCGCCGCCTCGACGGATTGCGTTACGACTTCCCGGTCGTCCTGGCCGCGGGTGGCACGACGCCGGTGCGTTCGCTCACCTCGATGGTGGACACAGCCCTGCGCGCCGTTGCGCAGCCCGGCGTCGAAGGCGAGGCGCTGCGGCGCCGTGCGCTGCAGATCGAGCGCGAGATCCGGCGACTGGCCGCCGCCGGTGAGGGCGGCACGCTGACCGAGTTGTGGGATCGCGCGTCGATGACGCTCGTGCCCAAGGGGGACGTGGCGTTCCTGAAGGATGCGCTGCTGGTCCGCGGTGCCTTCGAGGTCGACGGCCCGGTGGCCGATTGCGACGCGTCGCTGCCCGCCCGTTTCATGCGCCACACGTGGTCG
>JAGVUU010000134.1 GCA_019136105.1 Gammaproteobacteria bacterium | reverse complement strand
CGCGGAACCACTGTCCAGACTGAAGTGCTGGCCGGGTTCACGACGTTCCTGACCATGGCGTACATCGTCCTGGTCAATCCCTCGATCCTGAGCACCACCGGCATGCCGGCCGCAGGGGTCGCCGCCGCGACCTGCCTCGCCGCAGGCATCGGCTGCCTGATGATGGGGTTCATCGCCAACTACCCGATCGCACTCGCGCCGGGCATGGGCCTGAACGCCTACTTCGCCTTCACCGTGGTGCAGGGCATGGGCGTGCCGTGGCAGACGGCGCTCGGCCTGGTCTTCATTTCCGGCGTCCTGTTCCTGTTGCTGACCTTCGCCGGCATACGCCAGCTGATCGTCAATGCCATCCCGCGTGCCTTGTTCTCGGCGATCGCCGCCGGCATCGGCCTGTTCATCGCGTTCATCGGACTGCGCGGCGCGGGGCTCGTGGTGGCCAACCCCGCCACCCTGGTCGGACTGGGCGACGTCCACGCGCCCGCGACGCAGCTCGCGTTGCTGGGTCTGGCGATCCTCTCGATCCTCACCGTGCTGAAAGTCCGCGGCGCGATCCTGATCGGCATCGTCGCGACCGCAGTGCTCGGCTGGGTCCTGGGCCTCGCGGTGTGGGCGCCGCAGCCCTACGACGTCGAGCAGATGACCGGGACCGCGTTCCAGCTCGACATCCCGGCCGCGCTCGGCATCGGCGGCCACGGGTTCGGAATGGCGCTGCTCGAGATCCTGTTCGTTTTCCTGTTCGTCGACCTGTTCGACAACGTGGGCACGCTGGTCGCGGTCAGCAAGAAGGCCGGCATGGTCCAGGCGGATGGGACGATACCGCGCCTCAACCGCATCCTGTTCGCCGACGCCAGCGCCACCGTCGTCGGCTCGCTGGCGGGCACGTCCACCGTGGTCAGCTACATCGAAAGCGCCTCGGGCGTCTCGGCGGGCGGGCGCACCGGTCTGACCGCGGTCGTCGTGGGCCTGCTCTTCCTCGCCACCCTGTTCGTCGCCCCCTGGGCGCAGGTGATCCCGGCGGCCGCCACGGCGCCGGCGCTGATCCTCGTGGGCGGCATGATGATGGCCCCGCTCATGGAGATCGACTGGGACGACCCGGTGGTCGCGATCCCTGCGTTCCTGACGCTGATCACGATCCCCCTGACGTTCTCGATTGCCAACGGCCTGTCGTTCGGGGTGATCGCCTTCGTCGTCCTGAAGATCGCCGCTCGTCGCGTCAGCCGCGCCGACTGGCTGCTGTTCGCGCTTGCCGCCCTGTTCATGGCGCGGTTCATCTACATGGCCGCCGGGGCCTGACCATGAATTCCAGACTTGCACTGCTGGGCCTGCCGTTCGCCTGTTCTGTTTGCATCGCGACTGCGCACGCCCAGGAGGCGCCTACCGATCCCAGGCCCTTCTTCAACTGGTCCGGCAACAGCCTGACGCTGCTGCCTTACGGCTGGGGCTTCGAAGTCGATCCGGACGAGCAGTCGACGTTCACGTTCGAGCACGTGCACGATTCGAGAATCGGCGACTTCTTCATGTTCGTCGACGCAACGAAATTCCACGGCGCCCCTGACGGCGCCGACGACAGCACTTGGTACGGCGAGATCAGCCCGCGGCTCAGCCTCGGCAAGACGCTCGGCAAGGACCTGTCGTTCTCGCTCTTCAAGGACGTGCTGGTCGCCGGCACGTACGAGCGCGGCGAAGATGCCGACGTGGCCGAGGCAGCGCTCGTTGGCGTGGGCTTCGATCTCGACGTGGGGGAGTCGGGATTCAGGTACGCCCAGGTCAACGTGTACGGACGCAGCGAACTCACCGAGGGGACGCGGGACGGGTTCCGCGACGTGCAGGTCACCGTGGTCGCGGCCCGGCCCTTCAGCGTCGGCAAGGCGCAATTCCTCGCGGACGGCTACTTCGACTGGGTGCTCGGCCTCGGATCGGAAACCTGGAGCTATCACCTGAATCCGCAGGTTTCAGTCGACCTCGGCAACACCTGGGGAACGCCGGGCAAACTGTTTGCGGGCGTCGAGCTGGACTTCTGGTGGAACAAGTACCAGATCCCCCATTCGCCTGCGTTCGACACCAATCAGACGGCCGTCAGCCTGATGGTCAAGTACCACCTGTGACGGGTGGCGGCCGCTTGCGAAGCAAGCGCAGGTCGAGGCGCGTGGCTACATTCCCGGATGAATCGGCCCTGTCGTAAGGTCCTTGGGACGGCCGTGCCCGCCCAGTTGGTATTCAACCTCGATCGCATTCCATCGTCCCAATCTCGAAGCGGTCACGTGGTCAGGAATGCCCTCGAAGAACCGGTCGATCAGGCGCTCGAAAATCGAGCCGGGCCCTGCCGCCACGGCAAACAGCGTCAGGCAGGAACGCAGTTTCAAGTCGTCCGGATAATGGAAGACGTCTTCAACCGAGAGTTTCGGATCAAGTGCTTCGAGGGCCTCTGCACACTCGCGTAGCCGCGCGCCGAGCAACGGGTGCGCGAGGTATGCCACCGCCTCGTCGAGGCCCTTGATTCCGTAGCGACGCGATTCATAGCTGTAGCCCAGCCCGAGCAGCTGCGGGAACATGAACCACATGCAGTGGGTGAACTTGCGTCCACGACGAAGTTCGCCGATGAATCGCTGGTACAGGTCCGACTGCGCTTCGACGAAGCGTGCCAGATCGAACGGGTCGTGGTTTTGCGTGCTGGCTGGCAGCGCCTCCGCCGCAACGTCACTCCTGGAATACCGGCAGGTTCGCACCCGGTTTCCACCGGAGGCTTTCGCAACTTTCAATGCCTGGGACGCCAGAGTCACGAACGCCTCGACCGATTCCACACCCTCCGGCAGCTGCGCGACCCCGGAGCTTATC
>JAGVUU010000080.1 GCA_019136105.1 Gammaproteobacteria bacterium | reverse complement strand
CGATCGTCGCGGCGCTCAAGCTCACGCTCCTGCCTGAAGAGAAGCACGCCCTCGAGCAGCGCTCGACGACGAGCGCCGAGGCCTACAAGCTCTACCTCATGGCGCGGCAGTTCTGGCTGCTCGACAGCGAGCGCAACAACGAGCTCTGCGTCAGGATCTGCAACCGGGTCGTGGAGCTCGACCCGAACTACGCCCAGGCCTGGGCCACGCTCGCGCTCGCGCGTTGGAACGTGTTCAACCGCGGCGACTCGCATGACGACGGCGAGAGCGCGGCGACAAGGGCCGAGGCCCTCGATCCACAGCTGGCCGATGCGCACGCGGCCGTTGGGGCAGCATGCCGCAGTCGAGGCAGGTTCGAGGAAGGTCTCGAGGCCTGCGCGCGGGCCTTCGCCATCGAGCCCGACTCCTACATCGCCCACCGCATCGCAGGTTTGTGCTGCATCGGTCTGCGTCGGTACGATGACGCGGCCGGCCATTTCGAGGCGGCGGCCGCGTCGCTGGAGACTGATTTCACTGCGGCCAGCTTCGTGGTCCAGTGCCACGAGGCGAACGGCGACCTGCCGAAAGCACGCGATTCAGCGCGCAGGGCGCTCACGAGGATCGAAAAGGTGGTTGCGGCGCAGCCGGATCACGCCCGGGCCATCGGCTTCGGTGTCGGCATGCTCGCGACGCTCGGCGAGCGGGACCGCGCGAAAGAATGGGTCGTGCGCGGACGCCTCCTCGACCCGGGCAACGTGAGCCTGCTCTATAACTTCGCGTGCGGAATGGTCCAGCTGCGCGACATGGACGCGGCACTCGAACTCCTGCAGGCGGTGACCGACCAGATGAACTCCGGCATGTTGAGCTGGATGGAGGCCGACTCCGACCTAGCCTGCACTATTCATGAAGGATGCGGACTGGCCGGTCATGGGAGCGAGTATTGCGAGGCGGGCGGCTGATGTCGATGCCGCGCGTTGCTTTCGGAGTCGCCGCGGGTGTGCGCGGCGGATTGTGGCGATCAAAGGTGCGCGAGGGCGCGATTCCGGCAACGGGAGTTCCACGTGAGTCGCGCACGTTGATGCGAGCCGGGTGCAGGGTCAGTCCGACAGCGCTACGCGGGCGCGGCGCCGAGCTGTCGGGCGATGATCTGCCAGTCGTGGCGGTGAAGACAGGTCGCCGGCAGATGCAGCACGATGCGCCGCACCGAAGATTCGACCCAGGCACCGAGCTTGCAGAGCTGTTCGCGCAAGGTGCTGACCTGGGCGGAGCGAAGAGCGGTGCGTGCCGCGTGCAGACGCAGTTCCTGATACAGCACGTAGGCGGCCGCGGTGAGCAGGCCGCGCAGCTGATTGGCGAGGAAGCGGCTGCAACTGGTGCGATCGATGTCGAGTCCGTGGTGCAGCTCTTTGATGCGGTTCTCGACGTCACCGCGGGCGCAGTAGATGGCCTCGTACAGATGCCGCGGGGAGTGCGGCAAGTTGGTCACCACGAAGCGCGGGTTGTCTTTGGGCTCGCGCCCGGGATGGCGCACGACCTCGGCCTTGATGATCACGCGCCGACGCTCGGGCCAGCGGCCAGCCGCGTAGCGGCACTCGCCGTAGACGTGCTCGGTGCTCCCGGACTGTCGAGACAGGCGTCGGGCGGTGCCCATCAAGCGCGCGGCGCGACGCTTGAGCACCTTGTTCTTGGCCATCGCGACCACGTACTCGAGTCCCTCGCGCTCAAGGAAGGCGAAGATCTCAGGGGCCGCGTAACCGCCATCGAGCCGCACCCGCAGCCGGGCCCGCGGGAACGCCGCGCGCAAGCGCGGCAACAGCCGCGACAGGATCCCGAGCGCACCCACCGCCGCGCCGACATTGCCGGGGCGCAGCAGGTACGCGAACAGGTACTGCTCGGACTCGTCGTTGAAGGTGAGGAACCCGGCCACCGGCAGGTAGCACCAGCTGTCGTAGTGCCCATTGAAGAACGTGAGCTGCTGCGCGCCGTGGGTCGGATCGTCGGTGGGGTCGAGATCGATCGTGATCCGCTTGACCTTGCGCTTGAGGCGTCGGCGGTGCCGCTCGATCACGGTCTCGGCCAGTGCGATCCCCATCCGGTACAGATCGGCCCGATCGAAGGCATTCTCGAAGCGCGAGAGCGTCGGCTGGGAGGCGAGATCCTCGCCACGGTTCGGGTCGCGACCACACAGCAGCTTCTGGATCGGGTCGGCCGCAAGTCGGCTCGCATCATTGCCATCCGGATAGCCACAGGCGATCGCGTAGAGACGCTGGCGCAGCAGATCCCCGATCGCATGGCGGACCTTGCCCGTCTGGCGCCGATCATCGATGCCGCCGATCAACGCCTCGGTCAGACCCAGGCGCCGATCACAGGCGTGCAGCAGGAGCGCGCCGCCATCGGAACTGGCGTGCTGCTGGTCGAACTTCGCCAACACCGGGCGGCCCAACAAATCCGAAAACAGGACACCCTGTCGTGTGCTATCGTCTCTCACGCAAAAGCCTCTTGAGTGCCGAAAAGCCTTGTTGCAAAGCCTTTTCGTCTCTCACGCAAAAGCCTCTTGAGTGCCGAAAAGCCTTGTTGCAAAGCCTTTTTAGCACAATGGGGGCTTTTGTTTTTCAGTGATTCACACCTGTTCGCGAATTATTCAGGTTAGCGTCGTGTGGTCCGTGGAGCGTGACTCGAGTCGCGCTTCACGCGTGCCACGCCCAGAGGTGATCCGCTCAGTCCGCGCGTAATGTGACGGCTGTCGCGCTCTACTCGGCGGTCGGACGGAGCCGAAATGCAGGTGCTCCGTAGTGCACGTAATCGGCCCAGTCGATCGAACCCTGCGCGAAGACCAGGCGGCGAGCGGCGAGCACCGCCTCGCCGAGAGTGGCGCCTGCGAGCAACCGCCCGTAGAACCGTCCGGAGAACGCGAACGCGGCCTCGTCGCCGCACTCGCGCCGCCTCGCAGGCATTGAAGAACACGAGCGCCGGAAGATCGCCGAGTCCGTCGAGGTCGGATCCCCGCAGCACCTCGCCCCCGGCGCAGACGAGCCCGCTGCGGCCCGGTTCGCGCGCCTGGAAATAGCCGTGTCCCGCGAAATGCAGCGCGTCGTGCACGCCACTGCCGAACTCGGTCAGCAGGCGCTCGCGCGTCGCATCCCGACCCGACACGAGTGCGACGTCGGCGCCGCCGGCCCGCAATGCACGCGCGAGCGCGACGCCTTCTTCGGCAGCACCCGGCAGGTCGAGCGTCGGGTCGACGACCATCAGCACCCGCAGGCGCGCCCCGATGCGACGGTGCTCCTGCCAGCGCGCGATGGTCAGGGTCTCGCTCGCGTACCGCCGGCTCAATCCCTGTTCGAGCGCCGGGCTCGCATCGTCGAGGTGCAGCGTCTCCCAGGGGATGCGCGAGGCCTCGCGATCGTGCACGACGACCAGGGGCCGGCGACGCATCGACGCAAGGCCCCCGAGTACCGAGGGGCCGAGCAGGAGTCGGCCGAGCGCAGCGCCGAATTCCGCGAGATTGCGCGCTGTCAGCGCGCCGGATTCGGCCTTCGCGAGCTGCGCCTGCAGCTTGCGACGGGGGATGCGCACGGTGCTGCTGAGCACCGCGGCCTTTGCGCCGGCCGTGAGCAGCGAGCTGCGGCACTCCGGGTCGCCGCGCGCCGGGTCGAGCATCGTGACGAGCAGGTACGCGGGATCGACGGGAGGCACGACCGGACTCGCGTCTGCGCCGCGCTCGCCGGCGGCCGCTGCCGCGCGCAGGTCCGTCTCGTCCACGACGATGCGCAGGTCGTCGCTACCGAGACCTCTCGCGAGGCGGGCGGTCGCCTTCCGCAGCGCCGCGAACTTGCGCGGGTCGATCTCGCAGATCGTGATGCGGCGCACGACACCGGCCAGGTCAGCGTCGCGCAGTCCCGCGACGAAGCCGCCGAGCTGCTGCTCGAGCGCCGCAGCCACCGGCACGCCGGATCCCGCGCCGAACAGCACCGTCGCGAAATCCTCCACTCCGGTCGCGGCAAGCATGCGCACGACGTTGCCGGCGACGAAGGACTGCGCCGCGGACCCGAAATCGTCGAAGTCGCCGAGCCCGGCGAACACGACGAATTCCGCCAGCATCGCTCCACGCGTCACGGGCAGGGCCGTGACCTGCCCGAGCCGGCCCGAGAACATGCGGCGCCGGGTGAACTCGCGGATTGCCCCGCCGAGTCGCGCATTCACCGCGGCCGCAGCTCCGGAAGGATCGACGTTGCGGAACACGCCGAGCACGATGGCTCGCGCATTCGCCTCGACGATGCTGCCGTGGGCCAGGCGCACCTCGAGCGTGCGCGCGCCCGACCGCGCGACGCCACCGCGCAGCGGCTCGAGCGTTGCCCGTGGCACCGACCCCTGGAATTCGGGTGAGACGAACGGTTCGAGCAGGCGTCGCCGCGCATCCGGCGACAGGTCCTGCCAGCGTACCTTCTGCGGCGCGACCCGACGCAGCGCCGCCTCGCTCAGCGTGCGGCCGGCGGGCCTGCGCAACCGGCGTGTCGTGGATGGCAATCGCGCGGTCGTTCCCCGGTGCAGGAGGTCCACGACCGCCGAGATCACCTTGCCGTTGTTCGGCAGGCCGCCGTGCTTCTCGGCGACGTACCAGTGCGCCGCCCCGGGCATCGTCGCGAGGGACACCGGCACGGTGCCGTCGCCGTCGCGTTCGAGCCGGTAGTGGAACTCGCCGTTCTGGAGTTCGGCGCGCGTCACGGTCTCCTGCCGCACGCCGACGATGTGCAGGCAGCGGGTGTCCGCCGCCGGCCAGCGCGCCCGCTCGGCCGCAGCCGCGGCCAGACGGCCGCGCTCGGGGCGCAGCCCGTCGCCCGGCCAGGCGGCGGGATCGAACAGGTCGGGCCCGGGAGCCCGCTCGGGATCCGGCAGCAGTTCGTGCAGCGAGGGCAGGCTGCGAAAGACGATCCTCGCGAGATCCTCGGCGTCGTGCCGCAGGTCGAGGGCCGCGAGCTTGCGCACCGTGGGATAGACGCCCCGCAGCGCCAGCACCGGCGCGAATGAGCCGAAATTCGGCGCGCCGAGCTGCACCACGCGCGCGATCCGCGTGGCATCGAGCCCGAGCGCGGCGCGGGCCACCACGCCGCCCATGCTGTGTCCGACGAGCAGCGCCTCGCGAACACCGTCGTTCGCGATCCGCTCGACCAGTCCGGCCGCGAGCGTGGCGACGCTCGAGCGCCAGTCATAGGCGTGGAAGCGCGCATCGAAGCCGGCGATCTGCAGCGACAGCTTGAGCTTGAGCGAGTTGAGCAGCATCGCCCCGAGCGCGCCGAGCCGCGCACCGCGTGGCAGTGCGAGCCGGGTCAGGTGTCCCGCCGCGATCTCGATGAGATCGAGCCACAGC
>JAGVUU010000140.1 GCA_019136105.1 Gammaproteobacteria bacterium | reverse complement strand
ATAGGACTTTCGTGTCTCAGGTTTCCTGTCCGGCTCCGTCGCCATGTGCAAACTCCGGTTCGAGTGCATGATGCCAATTGAGGAGCCTGACGTGCCTGATCGAGACACAATTTCAGTCTAGCCGAAGCCGCGTTTGCAGTTATCCAGAGTCAGCGCGACCGGCTGCTCCTGTTAAGGATTGTGCGATGCCCGCCCGCGAGAGCGCAACGCTCTGGGCTCGCCAATGAGGGTAGTGGCGGGCGTCGCACAATCCTCAAGGGAGGAAACCGCGGGGTCGAACAGAGCCGGGTCAGGAACGATGCCGGGCTATGGGGATTTGAGCGTGCGGGATGCCGCGTGCAGTGATGGCGGCACCGATGACGACGACGCAGCCGACAGCAAGCGAGTGCCCGTGCGCGAGTGCAGCGCGATCGCGGCGGCTCGGTTGGCGTTGCAGGGGGTCTTTGGGATGCCCTGAGCGGCGCGCGGCCACGGGCGTTCGCGTCGGCACGGACGGATGCAGCGCCGGCGACGCAATCGAGGTTGGCGAGCGGCCCGTGCTCATGAGCGCGGACCCGTAGTCGGTGGCCCGCGGATGTGCGGGACGCGTGCGAGAGTCTCGAGGATGAGCATGGGTGCGCCGCAGTGTCGGCAACGGAACGTCGGCTGCGCGTGGTCCGTGCCGGTGGGCGCCTCGCTGGCGTGGGCAACGGCCGGGGCCGGTTGATGCAGGAGCGTGCGTGCGGTCGCGAGGTTGCACTTGCGGCGTGCGTTGGCGAGCAGCCCGTAGTGGCGGATGCGGTGGAAGCCACCCGGCAGCACGTGCAGCAGGAACCGGCGCATGAACTCCTCGGCACTCAGGCGCATGGTCTTGTGGCGCGTGCGGCCTGCGGCCCGGTAGTCCTTCCAGCGGAAGGTGACGCCGCGCTCGTCCAGGGCCAGCAGGCGGCGGTTGGAGATGGCGACGCGGTGCGTGTAGCGAGATAGATATGCGAGCACGGCCTCGGGACCTGCGAACGGGCGCTTGGCGTAGACGACCCACTCGCACTGGCGCAGCGGCGCGAGCCAGTGGGCGAAGTGGGTCGGATCAGCGAGGGCGGCGTGCTCGCCGAAGAAGCGCAACTGTCCGCGGCCATGGGCCGCGGACAGCTCTTCGAGGAAGCGCCGACGGAACAGCCGCGAGAGCACGCGCACCGGCAGGAAGAACCCCGGCTTGCAGCGGATCCAGCGCTCGGCGTCGAGCGCGAGGCCACCGCCGGGCACGATGCCGTGCACATGGGGATGATGGGTCAGTGCCGACCCCCACGTGTGCAGCACCAGGGTGACACCGATGCGGGCACCGAGATGCTTGGGGTCGGCGGCGATCGTGCGCAGCGTCTCGGCGGCGAGATCGAACAGCAGGCCATACACGACCTCCTTGTTGGTGTAGGCGATGGCGCTGATGGGCGCGGGCAGCGTGAAGACCACGTGGTAGTAGTCGACCGGCAGCAGGTCGGCCTGACGTGCGTCGAGCCAGCGTTGCGCGGCGCTCGACTGGCACTTGGGACAGTGCCGGTTGCGGCAGGAGTTATAGGCGATCTGGGGCTGCGCGCAGGCCGAGCAGCGCAGCGCATGGCCGCCGAGGGCCGCGCTGCGACAGCTCTCGATCGCCGACATGACCTTGAGCTGGCCGACACTGAGGTGGCCGCGCTGCTCGTGCCGCCAGCTCGGACCGTGGGCGCGGAAGACATCCGCGACCTCCAGCACGAGCCTGCCCTACGCCGGTCGGGTGCTCTCCAGCGGACTGATCACCTCGCGCAGCGTCTCCGTGGCCACCTGCGTATACAGCGCCGTGGTCTCGAGCTTCTTGTGGCCGAGCAGCACCTGGATCACCCGGATGTCTTCCTTCTGCTCGAGCAGGTGGGTCGCGAAGCAGTGCCGGAGCGTGTGCATCGAGACGCGCTTGTCGATGCGCGCGAGGGCTGCGGCCTCGTGCACCACGCGGTTCAGTTGCCGGGTCGTCATGGGATCGAGCGGATCGCGGCCGGGGAACAGCCAGCCGTTCGGCAGGAGCTTGCCCTCGGCGCGGCCGGCACGCCACCAGGCCCGCAGCCGCTCGAGCAGCAACGGCGGCAGCAGCGCATAGCGATCCTTGCGGCCCTTGCCCTGCTCGATGCGCAGCACCATGCGCGTGCTGTCGATGTCGCCGACCTTCAGCGCGATGACCTCGCTGGCACGCAGCCCCGCCCCATAGGCCACCGACAACGCGGTGCGATGCTTGAGGTTGCGTGCCGACTCGATCAGCCGGCCGACCTCCTCGCGGCTGAGGATCACCGGCAGCGTCTGCTCAACGCGCACCGGCCGCATCTTCGCCATCAGCTCGGCGCGACCGAGCGTGACCTCGAAGAAAAACCTGAGCCCGGTGATCGTCGCGTTGAGCGTGATCGGCGAGACGCCTCGATCGACGCAGTGCAGCTGATAGCGGCGCAGGTCCTCGGCGCTGGCCGTATCAGGCGAGCGGCCCAGGTACCCCGTGAAATGCCGGACGGCACGGATGTAGCCGCTCTGCGTCCTCGGTGCGAGCTTGCGCAGCCGCATGTCTTCGATCATGCGTTGACGCAGCGGCGAAATGCCCCGAGTCGTGGTGTTCATGGCTCTGCTCCGGTCACGATGCGAGGCGGATCGCCTCACCTCGCAACATACGAAACAGAGCCTCAGGACTCATCCAGCCACCGCACTCGGATCGAAGCAACCCTACCGCGAGAGCGGTTTAGTCCTCTGGCCGACTCCGGGAGTCCGCCGATGTCCGCTTTTTACCGAATAGGCGGACTCAAGCCAAATCCGGTACCGGGCCGTCAGCTTCCTGTCGCGAGTGGGCCTCCG
>JAGVUU010000165.1 GCA_019136105.1 Gammaproteobacteria bacterium | reverse complement strand
TGCAGGGAGAAGCCGGAGCTCTCGGCGACCTGCAGCCGCGGCGCGTCCGGCGCGGCCGGCAGCGTTTGCAGCGTGAACACCTTCTGGCCCTCGCGCGGCCCCGTTGCAATCCGGGCCCGACCGAGGGCGCCCATGCGCTGCTCGATACGCTCAGCGCGTCCGGCATCCCCACGGGGATCATCACCAACGGCTTTTCCTTCCTGCAGAAACGCAAGGCGGAGGCGCACGGCCTTGCGGAGCGTGTGCGCTTCGTGCTCACCAGCGAGGACGCCGGCGCGCACAAGCCCGACGCGCGGATCTTCGCGCGCGCGCTCGCGACGGTCGGCGTCGCTGCGCGTGACGCCTGGCACGTCGGCGATCACCGCGACAACGACATCGCCGGCGCGCTGAACGCCGGCCTCGGCGCCGTGTGGTACGTGCCGGAGTCGACGAGTGCGGGTGGGCCGCCCGCCGACGCGGCATTGGAACCGCGGCCGTTCCGCGTGATCACGCGCCTGGACGAACTCCCAGTGCTGTTCGAGAGCCGCGCGGGCCGTTGAAAGGCGCGCTCCAGGGGGCATCGCCGCCTCCCTGCGGAAGCCGCGATGCGAGGGCCGTCGCGGCCGTGGTGACATGACGCCGTAGCGGGCGAGGAGACGTCGGTGGATTCGAACTCGAGCATCGCGCTCAGGCTGCTGCGCGCCATCGATGACGAGGATTGGCCCGGTGTCACCGCCCTGTTCGCGGACGACGCGGAGTACCGCAAGCCTGCGGGCGACACCTGTCGCGGCCGCGCAGCGATCGAGCGCCACTACCGCGACGAGCGCGCTGTCGTCGTCGGGATGCATCGCGTAGCACAGGTCTGGGACCGGGGAGCGTGGGGCGTCGTCACCGGCGATTTCGTCGGCCGGCTGCGCGACGGCTCGCGGCAGTGCGTGCGCTTCATCGACCGGATCCGCGTCGAGGCCGGATCGATCGTCGAACGCGAGGTCATGACGGCGGCCGTTCCCGGTGCGCTGCCCGTCGCGCCGCTCGCCACGTCGCGCCTGCTGCTGCGCGGGTTCGAACTCGCCGATGCCGCCGACCTCGCGCGGGTCGCCGGTGACCGCTCGGTCGCCGACACCACCGTCACGGTGCCATATCCGCTCGATGTCGAAGGCGCACGCGCGTGGATCGTCGACGACCTCGCGCACTGCCTGCCCGAGCAGCAGGTCTATGCGGTCGTCGCGCACGAGACCAGCCGACTCATCGGCTGCGTCGGCCTGCGGCACATCGAACACGCGCACGGCCAGGGCGAGCTGACGTTCTGGTTCGACGCCACGGTACGCGGCCACGGTTACGCAGGGGAAGCGGCCGGCGCGCTGGTCGAACACGCATTCACGACCCTGGGTCTCACCCGCCTCGTCGCGCATTTCATGACCCGCAACCCCGCCTCCGGCCGCGTGCTCGGCAAGCTCGGCTTCGTTTCGGAAGGCCTGATGCGACGCCGCGTGCGCAAGTGGGGCCGGTTCGAAGACGTGGAGCTGTGGGCGCGGCTCGCGTGAACGCCGGCGGGTCGAGGAGCGATACGCGCCGGCCGCGCGTCGCTCGCTGTGGTCGCGCGCGCGGGCCCGACGCGACGCGGCAGGCCACGCTTCAGAGCAACGCGATGCCGGTGATCCGCGCGAGCGCGACGAGCAGCTCGTCCTGGAAGCGCGGATCGCGCGCCTGGGGGGCGGCCTCCTGTTGCTGCCGGTGGTACCAGTAGCGGCCGCTGACCCGCGCGTCGGCCTCGTCGCTGACCGCGAGCCACACCTGCGTCGCGGGGCCCTGCTCCAGGTCGTCCGGTGCGCCGGGCCCGCCCATGCGCGTCGGCACCCAGCCCGGATCCACGGCGTTGCTGAATACCTCTGGCCAGCGACGCGCCACCGCGAACGCCAGCGCGGTCACGTACAGCTTGCTGTCCGAGTAGACGCTGTCGCGGCCCCAGTGCTGCCCGCCGCCATCCGTGGCGCGCAAGGGTCCACGGCCGCTGAAATGCATGTCGCTGCTCAGGTAGACGAGTCGCCGTGGCCGCTCGATCAGCGCGGTCAGCCGATACGGCGCGAAGATGTTCACCGCCAGCGTGGTCGCGTACGTCGTCGCGGCCGGCTCGCGCGAGCGCGCCGCGTAGTAACCCGCGTTGTGGATCACCGCGTCCATGCGCCCGATGCGGTTCACCTGCGCCGCGACCGCGTCGGTCTCCGCGGCACTCGCCAGGTCGCCGATCACGACACCGGCGGCGCGCACCGCAAGCTCCCCGATCGCCGCCGCACGCTCGCGCGACCGCGCGTGCAGCACGACGGCATGACCGTCGTCGATCAGCGCACGTGCCGCGGCCAGCCCCAAGCCCGTGGTGGATCCGGTGATGAAGACGTGGCGCATGAATGTGCGTCGATCGCTGGGTCCAGGCGCTTCAGTCTACGTGACAACGTGTCGCCATCGACCCGCCCTGCGCGCCATTCGGGACTGTCGGAACACGGACCCGCGGCGACGAGGGCGCCCTGCCCGCCGGCCCTGTGCCGCCGAGCCCAGGGAGTCGATCGGTCCGGTCCGCCGACATCGCTGCGTGTTAGATTGATGCGTCTCCTCACTACCGCGAGATCGCCGCATGTCCGTACGCCATTACTCCCGCGTGTCCGCCGTGAGCCTGTTGCTGTTGCCACTGGCGGTGCACAGCGCCGAAACGCCGGCGCCGGCGGAGCCCGCTTCCGCGGCCACGGCGCCGAGTTCGAACAACGACCAGGCCCTGTATGCGATCGGCGTGCTGCTCGCGCGGAACCTGCGCGCCTTCGCGCTCACGCCCGCCGACGTGGCCCGCGTGCAGGCCGGTCTCGCCGACGAGGCCGGCGGCAAGGCGACGGTGGACCTCGACAAGGCCACGCCGCTGATCCAGGCGCTCGAGAAGGAACGCCAGCCCTTGGCGCTCGCGCGGCAGGAGCAGCTGGGCAAGGCCTACGCGGACAAGGCCGCAGCCGAGCCGGGCGCGACGCGCACCCGCTCCGGCATCGTCATGACGACGCTCGAGGAAGGCACGGGCCCGAGCCCATCGGCCGCGGACAGGGTCAAGGTGCACTACGAAGGCCGCCTCATCGACGGCAGCGTGTTCGACAGCTCGATCCGGCGCAACGAGCCCGCCACGTTCCCGCTCAAGGGCGTCGTGCCCTGCTGGACCGAGGCCGTGCAGGAAATGAAGATGGGCGGCAGCGCACGTGTCGTCTGTCCCGCGGATCTCGCCTACGGCGATCGCGGCTCGCCGCCGCGCATTCCGGGTGGCGCGACGCTGGTGTTCGAGATCCGGCTGCTCGAGGTGCTGGGACCCTGACGGGATCCGAGGCCGCGTATCCCATCTGACCGACGGTATCCGCCGGCGCCGCACCAGTGCGTGCTCGTTCCGCAGGCCGGGCACGCCCCATCGATCATCGCGGGCTTCACCTCGTGGAGGAGCAGCAGCGCTCGCAGGTCGATCCAGCGCAGCGCCCGCTTCGTTTGGCGAGCGTGTCGTCAGAGGAATTACGGATGATGGACCGAATCGGCAACTGCCCGTTGCTGCGCGAGTCTCGATGGCCGAACAGACAGGGCCGGGTGCCGGCGGATGAGTTTCGGCACGCGATGCCGGGACTCAGACTTCCTCATCGTCCGGCCCCGGACTTGCGTGGCGATAAAGGCTTCGCTCGCTGACCCCCGCAAGTCGCGCAGCCTTCACCTTGTTGCCGCCGCATTCCGCCAGCACCGCCTCGAAATAGCGCTGCTTCAGCTCCTCGAGGGTGGGCCGGTGGTCGAAGCTCAGGCTGAACGCACCCTGTTGCAGGGTGCCGGCCCCCGGCAGCGACAGATGGTCGGGCCTCACGGCCGGAGAGTCCGCCGACATCAGCAGTCCTCGCTCGACCACGTTGCGAAGCTCGCGAACGTTTCCCGGCCATCCGTAGGCCTGCAGCGCGCGCTGCGCGGCGGGATCGAAGAACTTGTGCACGTTGCGCATGAAGTGGCGCGACTGCAGGAAGTTCTCGGCGATCGGCAGGATGTCCTCGCGGCGTTCGCGCAGCGGCGGCACCGTGATCAGCACGGGCGACAACCGATAGTAGAGATCCGCACGGAACCCGCCGGACTTGACGAGCCCCGACAGGCTGCGATTCGTGGCCGCCAGGAACCGCACGTTGACCGAGAGGTCACGCGTGCCGCCGAGCCTCCGGAAGCGTCCCGTCTCGATGACGCGCAGAAGCTTGGCCTGTATGGTGGCGCTGATGTCGCCGATCTCGTCGAGGAACACCGTGCCGCCCTCGGCGACTTCGATCAATCCCTGCTTCTTGCGGTCGGCGCCCGTGAAAGCACCACGCTCGTGCCCGAACAGCTCGGACTCGAACAGGCTCTCCTGCAGCGTGCAACAGTCGATGGCAACGAGCGGCTGTCCGCTGCGCGGACTCCGGTCGTGGATGCTTTGTGCGACGAGTTCCTTGCCGACCCCGGTCTCGCCTTCGATGAGCACGGTCGTGTCCGCCGGCGCCACCAGCTCGATCATCTCCACGACCTTGCGGTAGGTCCGGCTGCGACCGACCATCGCAATCGCCGGCCCCGCACGGGCCTTGGTCTCGAGGAACTCGACCTTGCGACGCAGGTCGTCGGTCTCGAAGGCGCGACGCACGGCGATCTCGAGCCGCCCGGGAGAAACGGGCTTGGTCAGATAATCCGATGCGCCGGCCTGCACGGCCTGTACGGCGAGTTCCACCGATCCGAACGCGGTCAGCACGATGACGGGGCAGTGCTCGCGCAGCCAGGCGATGGACTCCGTGCCACCGCTGTCCGGCAGGCGCGAGTCGAGCAACGCGAGATCCGGATGACCCGCGCGCACCAGCGCGCGCGCCTCGGACATCGAATGCGCTCCCGTGGCCTCGTAGCCCATGCGGCGCAGTTGCTCGACCAGCAGCCCGTTCAGCGTTTCGTCGTCCTCGATGACGAGGATGCTCTTGCTCGAGGGTGAACTCACTGCGTCGACCTCGGCGGCGAGAGCGCCGGCACCACGATGGTAAAGCACGAGCCCTGACCCGGAGTGCTCTGGACCTCGATGCGGCCGCCGAGCTGTTCCACCGTCGACTTGCAGATGGCGAGTCCGAGCCCGGCGCCCCGCGTGCCATCGGCGCGCTTGCTCCAGAACGGCCAGAAGATCCGTTGCAGGTCTTCTGCGGAGATGCCGATCCCGGTGTCGGCGACAGCGATCGAAATCGATCCCTGTTGCTCGTGGGCACGAATGGTCAGTTCGCCACCCGCCGGCATCGCATGCAAAGCGTTCTGGACGAGGTTGAGGATCAGGATGCCGAAGTCGCTATCGCTGCCGAGGCTGCGCAGCGGGCCCTCGATCTCCTGATGGATGCGGACCGCGCCCTGCGTCGCCTGGCAGCCGACCAGCGACAGCACGTCGCGGATCACGTCGCCGATGTCGACCAGCGTGGCATTGTTACCGCCCGGCTCGCTGAGCCGTAGCAGCCGGCCGGTGACGTCGATGCAGCGGTTGATCTCCCGGTCGACGATGTCGAGATAGGGATCGATGCCGGAACGGCCAGGCATCTGCGGCGTCACTTTCTCCCGGACCGCCGCCAGCGCCAGCTGGATGGACGACAGCGGATTGTGGATCTCGTGCGCCACGCCGGCCGCGAGCTGGCCGATCTCGCTGAGACGCTGTTCGTGCGAGAGACGCGCCTGGTCCGCCAGATCGCGGATCGACTCGATCACGCAGAAGCGTTGCCGGCCATCGACCGTCAATTCCGCACGCGAGGCCGAGACTTCGACGAACAGCTCCTGACCATCCGGCTTGACGTGCCGGTGCTGGCACTTCAGCAACGATTGGCCAGGCTTCGCCAGCTCGACGAGCGGGCAGCTCACCAGCGTCGGCAGGCACGGCTCGCTGCGGCCGTGGCTGACGGCGTAGCAGCGGTTCCCGACTGCCGCGTCGGACGTGATCCCGTGCTGAACGCAGTAGGCGCGATTGATCTTCAGCACGGTGAAGTCGTCGCTGATCACCCGCACGCCGTCGGGCACGGCGTCGATGACCGATTGCAGGAATGCCTCGCCATCCGTGAGCCGGTCGATGGTGCCGGAGACGCGGTCGATCATGGCGTCGAAATTTCGGCCGAGCAGCGCCAGCTCGTCGTCGCCGTGTGGACGTACACGGGCCGTCAGATCGCCGGCAGCGATACCGCTGGTAACCGCGGCAAGGCGGCGCACCGGACGCAGCACCAGCAGGTAGAAGGCCGTGCCGACCGCCAGCAGGGTCGCCAGCAGCACGACGGCGCCCGAGGCCGCCAGCATGAACGCACTGCGCAGCGCCGCGCGGCGCACGCCGCCCGCGAGATAGTCCACGACGAGAATGCCGTTGATCGGGCGCGTGGCCGGTGTGCCGTGGCAGCCTGCACAGCGAGCCTGGTTGTGAACCGGATTGATGGTGCGCAGCACTTCGACACCGCGAGCATCGCGCGCGAACACCGCGCCGGCCGGCGGCACGACGAAAGGCGCCGCCTGTACGCCACGCAGATCGTCGAAGCGGCGACCCAGCAGCGCAGGATCGGACGAGAAACGCACCTCGCCGACCGGATCGACGATCATGACCGTTGCCACGTCCCGCTGGCGGCCGACGTCCTGCACGATCGAACGCAACCCCGGAAGGTCGCGCTTCAGCATGGCGTTCTCGAGCGAGGCCTGCAGCAACTCGTTGATCTGCGTCGACGCACGCCGGTGCTCGTGCAGCAGCTGGTTGCGATAAGCCGCGACGATGACGACGAGAAACACCAGCGAACTCGCGGTCAGCGTGCCGATCAGAACGAGCAGGAAGCGTCGCCCCAGACGGGACCGAGGAATCTCCCGCAGAAGGTCTGCTGGTGTGCTCAGAAGAGAATCTCGGACATCAGGATTCGTGAACGCCCCGAAGATGTTGCACCAGATCGCGCGGGCCCGCCACGGTGATCACCGATGCGAGGTCACCAGCCCGGCGCATGGCCGGGAACGAAGGCGGGCGCTGCGCCGGAATCCTGCCCGGCTGCGCGGGGCAGTGACGTCGACGTCGTGCGCGCCTCGCCGGTCACGGCCTGCAGCAGGTTCCGGGCGGCTTCGAGGTGCGCCCCGGTCAGATGTGCCAGACCGGCGTAGAAGCCCGTGTCGGCACGCGCGGCCACAGCCGCGAAGAATTCCGGCGCCCAGGCGAGGAGATGCTGATCCATGAAGCGCGCGGCGTCGCGCAGTGCTACGGCCCCGCCGTCCCGCAGCAGGGCCGCGACGAACTCGAGTTCGAGCACGAGATGATCGTCCGCGCGTTTGCGCCAGTCGCCAGCCATCAGCCCGTGGTGCGCATACCAGCGGCGCACCTCGAACATGGGCTCCTGGCGTTCGAGATGATCCTCGGTCAGCCAGAACGACTCCGTGGGTGATACACGCTTGCTGCAGGTCAGGTAGAGGGCAGCAAAATCGGCTGCCAGTTCGTCCCGCATCCGGGTGTCGACAGGCTCGGGCATGGCCGCGAGGAATGCATCGATCATCTGCAGGCCGGTCACGGCCGCTGGGGACGACAGGAGCAGTGCGAGGCACTCCGCGATGGGACGCTGGCGCAACAGCTCTAGGACCGCGAGTTCCGGCTCGGCATCGTGCAGTCTCGCGAGCAGCACGAGGTCGTCGGCAACGTCGGCGAGCGACGGCGATGGTGGCCGAGCGGCGGAGCTCTGCCTCATTTGTCGACCTTTCCCCGACTGTGAGGCACGAAGACGATCGATGGATGCGTCAGCTCGGGATCGGCCATGTGCCTGACCTGGCCGACGACTTCGTCCGCAGGGCCACGCGCCTTCGTCGGACAGGTTCCTGCGCGCAGTGCATCGATCGGACCCACGTCGAGCACACGCATCATGCAGGCCATGACGCAGTAGGGCTTGCGCCCCGCGTCCATTTCGTCGACGCACATGTTGCACTTCTTGACGGTTTCGCTCTCCGGATCGTACTGCGGTGCGCCGTAGGGACAGGCGGCCTCACAGCGACGGCAGCCGATGCACAGCGTGGAGTCGATGTCGACGATGCCGTCCTTGCTGCGCTTGAAAATCGCACCGGTCGGGCACGTCGGCAGGCACGCGGGCTCGGCGCAGTGGTTGCAGGACATGTTGACTTTGTAGGCATACACGTCCGGGTACGTTCCACCCTCGATGTACTGCACACGCCGGAAACGCGGTCCCGGCGCCAGCCCGTTCTTGTCTTTGCATGCGATCTCGCAAGCGCGGCAGCCGATGCAGTCGACGTTGTTGTGGATGAAACCCAACTGCACTTCGGGAACCACCGGCTTGTAGACCTCGGCCCTGCGCTGGCGCGCGGCTTCCCGGATCTTCAGCTTGTCGAATTTCTCCGTCATGGATCGTTGCCCCTGCTCACTGGTCCCGGCGGAAGATGTGGCTGCGCGCGGTGGCGTGCTGGTCCCAGCCGGGACGGTGCTCCAGATCCGTACGGCGGATGTCGGCGAGAACGGTGTTGTACGCGAAGGCCCCCGCAGGGCTCGGCTCGTCGAGCGTGAGGAAGTCCGGATTGCCGGAGCGGTCCGAACCGTCGCCGGCGATGTCCATCCATGCGCCCTCGTGGATCACGGCGACACCGGGCATGCAACGCTCCGTCGCGTAGACCGGCAGCACGACCCGGCCGCGTTCGTTGAACACCTCGACCGTGTCACCGGTCCGCACGCCGAGGCGCGCGGCATCGCCTGCATTCAGCGTGACTTCCTGCGCGAAAGTCTCGCGCAGCCAGCTGATGTTGTTGAAGATCGAGTGCGTACGCCAGCGCGGATGCGGTGAGATGACATGAAACGGGTACTGCGAAGTCTTCGGGCTGTTCAAGGACTCCCACGGCTCGATCCACTTCGGGATGGGAGGGATTTCGTAGCCGTACTGCGTACGCGTCCAGTCGGTGATGCCGGCGAGCGTCGTCGAGAATATCTCGATCCTTCCGGAAGGCGTCTGAAACGGTACGCCGTCGCGTATCTGCGCCCGGAAGGCCACGTGCGGCTCCGCGAGACGGAACTTGTAGACGCCGCGCTTCTTGAATTCCTCCCAGCCCATCTCCACGTGCTGGTGTCCCATGACCCGATCGTTCCACCAATCGCGCAGATAGGCCTCGTCGACCTCGTCGTCCGAGTGAAAATAGTCGCGGGTCGCCTTCGGGTTGTACCCTTCCCCGAATCCCAGCCGGTATGCCAGTTCCGTGAACACCTGGAAGTCGCTCTTCGATTCACCGAGCGGCTGGATCACCTTCGGGCGGTGGATGTAGTAGTGCCCCTTGTACCAGGGCAGCGCAACGTCGTGGCGCTCGAAGTGCGTCGCAATCGGCAGCAGGTAGTCGGCCCAGATGCCGGTCGGCGTGATGGTGGAGTCCATGCACACCAGCAGGCTCTCGCTGTCGCCCTCGGACTCGAGCCTGCGGATCGCAGCGATCTCCTTGTTGATGTTGGTGAGCTGGTTGAGCCAGTCGGAGCCCTGCCAGAAGATGCCGCGGATGTTCGGGATCGTGCCGTCGGTCGGATCCTCGCGCGGCCACAGGCCGATCTCCTCGCGCCGCACGTTCGGGTAGTTCAGTACGCAGTGTGCCCAGCGGTCGCTCTTGATCGAGGCATACCACACGTTGGCGAACTGATCGTACGGATAGGCGACGGCCTCGGAGTGCCAGCCCTTGCCGACGCCTTCGGCGCAGCCACCCAGCACACCGATGTTGCCGGTCATCGCCTGCAGTGCCGCCGCCATGCGGTTGTATTGCTCGCCGTAGGCATTGCGACCCGGTGACCAGGAGGCCTTGAGCGCCGCCGGCTTGGTGGTCGCGTACATGCGCGTGAGCTTGCGGATATCTGCAGCCGCGACACCGCAGATGCGCTCCGCCCATTCCGGCGATTTGGGCTGGCCGTCGTAGCGACCCAGGATGTAGTCCTTGAAGTTCTCGCGGTCCGTCGCCCAGCCGGGCATCGTGCCGGCGTCCATGCCCTGCGTGAACCGGTCGATGAACGCCTGGTCCTGCCAGCCGTTGACGAAGATCTCGTGGGCCATCGCCGCCAGCATCGCCGCATCGGTGTTCGGCCGGATCGGGATCCACCAGGCATCGTAGGCGGCAGCGGAATCCGTGTACTGCGGATCCACGACGACGAATTTGCAGCCGCGCTGCTTCGCGAGCCGCATGTAGTAGAACGTGTTGCCGCCGTGGAAGGTATAGGCCGGATTCCAGCCCCACATGATGACCAGCTTGCTGTGCGCGAACGCGTCGTCCTCGTTGCCGTCCTCGATCGTCCCGAAGGTCATGCGCGAAGAGAACGTGGTTCCCTGGTACGAAGGCACTGACCACGAATTGGTGCGACAGCCGAACATGCCGAGGAAGCGGGCCAGCAGGCCCTCGATCTGGTCGGATTTGTGCAGCACGCCGTAGGAGGCGCCTGCATAGGACTGGTCGAGCAGCGCAGTGGGGCCATAGGTCTGTTTCAGATGGACCATGCGCTCGGCGATTTCCGACAGCGCCTGGTCCCAGGACACGCGCTTGAACCGGCCTTCGCCGCGCCGGCCGACGCGCTTCATCGGAAAAAGCAGGCGTTCGGGCGAGTACAGCCGCAGCCGGTACGAACGGCCCCGCAGGCATGCGCGCACCTGCGGCACGGCCTCGGTGTCGGTACCCCAGGCGTCGCCCTGGTAGCTGCCGTCGTCGGTCGACAGCCTCACGATCACGTCGCCCTTCTTGTGCGCCACGAGCATGTGTCGAGAGCCGCAGTTGTGCGCGCAGCTCGTCACCACGGTGGTGAGCTGATCGTCCGTGGGATAGGGCTCGTAGGCAAAGCCATGGGCACGTCGCGGGAACAGCGCCGGCACCAGTCCGGCCACCGCCCCGGCGGTAGCCAGTCGCAGCAGGTCGCGGCGATTCAGCGTCAAGCTGCTGCGCAGGAAATTGCGGTAGACGTCAGGGATCACGTCGGCACTCCACTACAGTCATGGCTCGATCGGTTCCAGGGCATAGCGCGCGTCGGAGTGAACCGGCCGGCCGCGCGCCCACTCGGGGACGTCCGGACTCATGCCGGGCCATGCATGGCGCGGCAGAGGATAGGCATTCCGATACCACGCACGGCCGCCGTGGCAGCCGTAGCAGACATCGGAACTCTCCTCGGCGAGGTCCTCGATGTTGGCAGCGTTCAGATAACTGACGCGATGGCGGTGAGTGCGAAATGCCGCTGCGTGGCAGAGCAGGCAGCCATTCGGCTGTTCCGGCGATTCCATGACCTTGCGTGCCTCGGGCCACGGCCCTGGCAACGACATGATCTGGAGCGGATCCGGGAAAGCGCCGTGGCAGAGCAGGCAGGTCGTCGACGGATTCACCATCTTGCGCAGGGTGAAGGGTGCCTGGCCGTTGTTGGCGCGCATGTCCGCCGCCGCAACGGTGAAGTCGGGCGACTCTTCGCGCGGGTCATTGCCCCGATGACAGAAATTGCACTTCAGGTTCATCACGGCACGAGCGTAGGCACTGGTCAGGTGACGCTGGTGAAAGTTCATCTGCTCGCCGTCGTAGGTCGCGAGCGTCTGATACCACACGCTGGACCGATCAGCGCGAACGCCTGCCGGAGACGCCATCCGCACGCGCGCGTCGAGCACCTCGGCGTGGCATACCAGGCACTCCCCGTCCGTCGCGGTATCGATGGCCGGCTTGAAGTGCAGGGGGTGATACATCGCCCGCTGATAGTCCAGGCGCGGCAGCGTCGCACGCAGCGCCGCGATGGCCTTCTGCTCCGATTCCAGCGCCTGCGTGTCCGCTGGCGGAGCGACGTTGCCGGTCGCGACCGCCGCATCGACACCTGCAGCGCTCGCCGCCTGCCACTGAATCGATGCACTCAGCAGGAGCAGCAGGACGCCCGCTGATCGCAGGCGGTTCGAGATGAACTTTGTCTCCAACGCGCACGGCATTTCGAACACCTTTCCGGTTCAGGCAACACGGTGAGTCGGGAGGCCGCCCTCGCGGCCTCCCGAGCCACTCTTCCTGCCCCGCGCCGGGGATTACTGTTTCGGCGGGGTCCAGGAGCCCTGCATCCCGGACATGCCGCCCATGCCGGACATGCCGGACATGCCGCCCATGCCGGACATGCCACCCATGCCCGACATGCCGCCCATGCCCTGCTGTCCGCCGCCCGACACGGTCATGTAAGTCCACTGCGTGCAGACCCAGCCGGGAGCCCAGAAGCCGGGTGCCCCGGCCATGCCGCTCATGCCCGACATGCCGCCCATGCCGCCCATGCCCGACATGCCGCCCATGCCACCCATGCCCGACATGCCGCCCATGCCCGACATGCCGCCCATGCCGCCCATGCCGCCCATGCCGCCCATGCCCGACATGCCACCCATGCCGCCCATGCCGCCCATGCCCGACATGCCGCCCATGCCCGACATGCCACCCATGCCCGACATGCCACCCATGCCCGACATGCCGCCCATGCCCGACATGCCACCCATGCCGCCCATGCCACCCATGCCACCCATGCCCGACATGCCGCCCATGCCGCCCATGCCGCCCATGCCGCCGCCGGCCGCGCCGGGCAGATGGGTGTATTGCGTACACAGCCACGCCTGAGTCGGCGCAGGTGCCGCAGCGGCCTTCTTGTCCTTGCTGTCCGCGTACGACGGAACGGCCGCGAGCGCGCCCGCACTGCACATGACGACGAGCAGTTGCTGAATCGACTTCTTCATCCGAAACCCCTTTCTATTGAACTCGCTATTGAACTCGCGCGACTCTTCAAGCTGGAAGCGTGGGATGTGCGCGATGTCGACCCCGCGTTCCGAAAAATCATCGTGTGGCTGCCGCACCGCCGACCGGCGGCACATGCCATCGCCGGATGTCATAGGGCCCGGTCATTCCGGGCCGCGAGAACGGCGTGAACCATGCGCCTTGGTCTTCCAGAAACCGCAGACTCACCGGAAAGGGCGGCTCCACGCCGCGCAGTGCCTGCGAGTACCACGCGGCATCCTTCGTCAACCCGTGGATCGCCGGTGCGTCGGCCGGGCGCCGATCCGGTGCGAGT
Organism: Gammaproteobacteria bacterium; assembly: GCA_019136105.1. Classification (GTDB taxonomy): domain Bacteria; phylum Pseudomonadota; class Gammaproteobacteria; order Steroidobacterales; family Steroidobacteraceae; genus RPQJ01. Next base: position 1,345 of record JAGVUU010000165.1, on the reverse strand, counting down.
CCAGCGATCGACGAGGTGCCATCCGCGCAGGCGCCATCGGCGCAAAGGACAATCCAAACCGCCGAGACGGCGAGACATTCACGTCGGGCAAACAGCATCTCGACTCCTTCACCGCCACTCAAGACGGCTGGAGCAAGAACCGGGCCAACGCGCTAGCGCCCCGTAACTGCCTGAAAAACCAGAAGTCTTCCCCAAGGCCCGAATGGGCTCAGGGTTCCACCGCCCGTCATGCCTGCAGAATTGGCAGTTCTTCGGGGGTCGGCTCAGGGAGCCTTGTTTTTATTGGCATTAACTCTGCCAAATTGGCAGAGACAGGCCGCCCGAGCACAACGACGCAGAATTCGTGGACCGCGGAACGGGCACGCACGGTTCGGCGCCGAAAACGTGAGCGCTCAGGCCAGCGAATCCGCCCCGGCCCACCAGTGCTCGAACATCGGCAACAGCCCGATGGAGACGAGTTCGACCGTCAGTCCACCGCCCGGCGGCTGCAGATATACGAACGTGCCCCACCATCCTCGGGTGTCGCGCCCGCCGCGGTGAGCAGATTCTTGTCGGACCAGTCGACGGGACTGACAGCGCGTCGTTCTTGTTCGGGCCCGTAGCTCCCCGACGACGCGATCTCAGCCCGCGACCGGCCGGCTCGACTACCGTCGGGCCGCGCGCAACACCCGCCACGCGAAGTAGATCTCGAGCATGAACAACGGCACGATCCAGCAGGCCCACGCGGTCGCGGCCTGGATGTCGTCGGCGAGCGGATCGGGTGGCACTTCGACGAACGCGCGAAAGAGCGGCAGCATCACCCGCGCAACGGTGAACGCGAGCGCGAGCACGTAGCTGCGCAGCATCCAGTCGCGGTGCAGCTCGACATTGCGGTGGTGCATCGCCCAGACGGCGACGGCCGTGGCGATGGCCCACACGATGGCGTTGAAGAAGAGGCCGCTCGCATACGCGAAATGTCCCGGCACGACCGAGGACATGTGGATCGCGCCGACGGTGCCGATGCCGACGGACCATACATACGCCCAGCCGACGCGCCGGTGCAGCACACCGGTCCGCCCCGTCAGACCGAGCCAGACCTGCACGGCGCCGAGCAGCAGCGCGGCGGTGCCGCCGATCATGTGCGGCAGCATGGTGTAGCGCTTCGCCCAGAAGTACGGCGAATAGGACTCCTCGCTGAAGCTCGTCAGGAAGTGCGCGCGATCGACCAGGAAATACAGCGTCGGCAGGCCGAGCGGATAGGACGTATAAGCGGCCCTATGTTGGCAGCGGAACCGGTCGAGGCGAGTTGCCATCGGGGGGCTGATGGCAGGGCGCGGGCCATGATCCGGGCGGAGCCGCTGCCGGC
>JAGVUU010000037.1 GCA_019136105.1 Gammaproteobacteria bacterium | reverse complement strand
CGAGAACACGTAACGGCCGTCGAATACCGAGCGCACGGCGCCGCGCTTGCCCAGGTCCGGCACGAGACCGGCTTCCTTGAGGCGCTTCGGGTCGCCGCCAGCCTGGATGTGCGCAACCGCCTTGAGCAGGTAGTCGCCGTCGAGGTACGCGAACATGTTGTAGTTGAACAGCACGCCTTCGCGCAGCGCGTTCGGGCCGGCCGCCGCCGGATCGGCGAGCAGCCGCGAAAAGTCCTTGCCCGGGAGGTCGCTGACGATCGACGCGCGCTGCGCGGCATCCGCGCCCGTCAGCCCGACGAGTGTCGGAGCCACGTCGAGATGCGACGTCAACGCGCGGCAGGTGCGTCCGCCCGGGTAGGCCGGGTGCGCGACGATCATCGGCACGTTGTTCTGCTCGCGATACGCGACCGCACCCTTGGCGTGCAGCTGGTGCGCGCCGTCCATGTCGCCGTGGTCGGCGGTCAGGATCACGATCGTGCGCTCTGTGAGGCCTGCTGCGTCGAGTTCGTCGAGCACGGCCGCGATGTTGCGGTCGGCGTCCCGCAGGCAGTTCAGGTAATAGTTGTGGCGCCGCCGCCAGCGCGCCGATTCGTTCGGAATCTCGCCGACCAGCGCATCGTGCGAGCGCAGGAAATCACGGTGCGCAGGCGGGCGGCCCGGGGCGTCGAGCGGCTGCGCATGGCTCTGCGGCAAGTCGAATGCCCACTGCTTGGCGTACAAAGGGTCGACGGGGTCGCGAGCGACGTGCGTGAGGCCACGGGCCGACTGCACCGGCGTCCCCGGGGCGTCGGTGTCGTAGAACATCACGTCGTGCGGATTGACCAGGTTCACCGCTAGGAACCACGGCCGGTTCGCGGCGGCGAGCTCGCGCGCCTTGCCGCGCAGCCAGCTGCCGGCCATCGCGGTCGTGATGCCGTCGTGCAGGTAGCCACCCTGCGTGTGGGCGATGATGTCACCGATGCCGAAGTAGTCCGAGAAGCCGTACTCCTCCATCTCGGCGGTGAAGATCTTGGTGGGACTGCCGAGCTGGTTGACCGTCTCGAATTCCTTGTGCAGGTGCCATTTGCCCTTGTAGGCGGTGTAGTAGCCGGCCCGGCGCAACAGGTCGCCGACGGTCGGGATGTCGTACGACATGCTCTGGATCCAGGGGAAGTTCGTGTTGTCGAACATGCCCGTCTGCTGGATGTGCCGGCCGGTGTAGAGCACCGATCGCGACGGCGTGCAGACGCACGAATTGATCGTGTGGTTCACGAACGTCGTGCCACGCTTCGCGAGCCGCTCGTGTGCCGGCAGCGGGAAGCCGGCCGGCAGCTCCCCGGGGCGGAAAAAGCGCTCCTGGTCCGTGAGGATGAACAGGATGTTGTATGGGCCGGCCGGAGGCGCGGCTCCGATGGCTGTCGCGGGCTGCTGCGTCGCGCTGCCGAGCGCGGGAGCCGCGGAACCGCCGAGGCCGACCGCCGCGGCACCGGCCGCCATCAGGAACTCCCGTCGGTTGATGGAATCGCGATCCGTGTCTTGCGGCTTCATCTGATCATCCATCCTGCGCGTCGCCCGTTATTTCTATCTGACAATGCTGTTCAAAATGAGACACGGAGTCAACCTGACGGCCCGCCCGACAGGCCGGTGGGGGTGTAGAGTCCACCCCTCGTAACGAGTACCGGGAGGATCACCATGTCCACCAACACCGTCCGCCTGCACCGCGTACTGCGCGCGCCGTCCGAACGGGTCTATCGCGCTTTCCTCGACGCGGAGGCCATGGCCAAGTGGCTGCCACCCCACGGCTTCACCGGCAAGGTGCACCACCTCGACGCGCGACTGGGCGGCACCTTCCGCATGTCGTTCACCAATTTCACGACCGGTGTGACCCATTCGTTCGGCGGCGAGTACCTTGAACTGGTGCCGCACGAGCGTCTCCGCTACACCGACAGGTTCGACGACCCGAACCTGCCGGGTGTGATGCAGGTGACGGTCTCGCTGCGGCAGGTGTCCTGCGGCACCGAACTGAACGTGACTCAGGAAGGCATTCCGGGCGTGATCCCGCTCGAGGCGTGCTACGTCGGCTGGCAGGAGTCGCTCGTGCTGCTCGCGAAACTCGTCGAGGCCGAGATCCGCGACTAGTCGCCGGCGGCCACGCTCGCGGCCATGCGTTGGGCGACGCTGCAATCAGCCGAGCTGCGCCACCACGTGATCGACTTCCTCGGCGCTGCCGAGGACCACCGGCGTGCGCTCGTGGATGTTCTTCGGCTGCACGTCGAGGATGCGCTGCCCCGGGGCCGCGAGTGCCTTGCCCCCGGCCTGCTCGATGAGCCACGCCATGGGGTTGGCCTCGTACATCAGGCGCAGCTTGCCCGCGGGCGCCTTCTTCGTCGGCGGGTACAGGAACACGCCGCCTTTCAGCAGGATGCGATGCACGTCGGCGACCATCGAGCCCACGTAGCGCGACGAGTAGCCACGTTCCTGCGCCCAGTCGAGGTACTTCTGGTAGCCGTCGGGAAAAGTGCGGCGGTTGCCCTCGTTGACCGAGTAGCTCTTGTTCGCCGCGGGCGTGCGGATGCCGCGTTCGACGAGCATGAACGCGCCGACCGCCGGGTCGAGCACGAACATGTCCACGCCGTTGCCGACCGTCAGCACCATCACCGTGGACGAGCCGTAGAGCACGTAACCCGCGGCCACCTGTGCGCGCCCGGGCTGCAGCAGGGCCGTCTGCGCGTCGTTCACCTTCGGGTCGTGGCGCAGGATGCTGAAGATCGTGCCCACGCCGCCGCACACGTCGAGGTTCGACGAGCCGTCGAGCGGGTCGAACAGCACGCAGTAGCGGTGCTCGCCCGACGGGTCGTTGCGGATGATCACCGGCTCCTCGTTCTCTTCCGAAGCGACGATCGCCACGCCCTCGCGGCCGCCGAGCAGCCGCAGCAGCACGTTGTTCGAGATCACGTCGAGCTTCTGCTGCTGCTCGCCCTGCACGTTGCCCGAGCCGGCCTCGCCGAGCACGTCCTCGAGGCGCGCGCAGCGCACCTTGTTGGCGATGATCTTCGCCGAGATCGACATGGCCGACAGGATCCACGACAGCGTCCCGGTCGAGCCCGGGATGCGGGCCTGCTCCGCCAGCAGGTGGCTCTGGATCGTGACGATGGGGCTCGAGTGGTCGAGGGTCAGCAGCGGGTCGGCGGGCATGGTCGGGTCCTGTGACGATGCGATGCTCGAATTTCAAGTTTGAACCGCGGCCCGCATGTCGTACAGGATGGAGGATACGTAGTCCGGAGGACATCGACGTGTTCGTAGTGATCTTTCGCGCCAAGGTGCGCCGCTTCGACGAGGACTATTCGCGGGTGGCAGAGCGCATGCGCGACCTCGCCACCCTCAGGTTCGGATGCCTCGAGTTTCACGCGGTGACGGAAGGCGAGCACGAGGTGGCGCTGTCGTACTGGCCGGACGAGGAGAGCATCCGCGCCTGGCGCAACCACCCGGAGCACGTGCTGGCGCAGCAGGCGGGCCGGGATCGCTGGTACGAGTCCTACTCGGTGCAGGTGGCGGAGATCACTCGCGAGTACCGCGTGCCGCGCCGCTGATCAAGGGCTCAGAACGCCACCAGCCAGACGTACCCCACGATCACCGCGATCCCGATCAGGTTCACGGCGAGGCCAGCACGCATCATCTGGCGCATCGGCACGAGGCCCGTGCCGAAGGCAATGGCGTTCGGGGGCGTCGCCACGGGCAGCATGAACCCGCAGCTTCCGGCCAGCGTTGCGACCATGAACACCGGCAGCACGTCGAGCCCGCGAGCTGCGCAAAGTGCACCCAGCACCGGCATCAGCGCGGTGGCGGCCGCGGTGTTGCTGGTGAGCTCGCCGCTGAAGACGACCAGCACCGCGAGCAGCAGGATGATGACGACGACGGGCACCGTCTCGAAGCCCGACAACATCGCCGTGAGTGGTGCATCGGCGCCGCTCGCCGAGATGGCCGCCGCGAGGCTCAGGCCACCACCGAACAGCAGGAGGATGTCCCATGGCAGGTGCTGTGCCGTATGCCAGTCGAGCAGCCGCTCGTGGCGCAGCCGGCCGGACGGAACGAGAAACAGCAGCAGCGCGCCCGTGAGCGCGATGACTGCGTCATCGAGGCCCTTGAGCCCGGTCCACGCCACGATCTGCGGCCGCAGCACCCAGCAGACCGCGACCAGCGCGAAGATTGCGCCGACGCGACGCTCGGCCGGGGTCACCGGCCCGAGCCCTGCGAGGCGCGCGCGCAGCACGTCGCGGCTGGTGCTTGGTGCAGCCGAGCCCGACAGGCGGAAGCTCACGAAGCACAGCCACGCCCACGTTGCGGGCAGCAGCAGCAACAGCACCGGGATCGCGACACGCATCCACTCGAGCATGCTGACGTCCATGCCATAGTGCTCGCGCAGGTAGCCGCTCATGATGAGGTTGGGCGGCGTGCCGATCGGCGTGCCCATGCCGCCGATCGAGGCGGCATAGGCGATGCCGAGCACGATCGCCGCCGCGAATCCGCTTGCCGCTTGCCCGCCGGCACCTTCGGCTTCGCGCGGGTCGCAGCAGGCCTGGATGACGCTCAGGCCGATCGGCATGACGATCATCGCGGTCGCCGTGTTCGACATCCACATGGAAAGCAGCGCCGTGACGAGCATGAACCCGCCGACCAGCTGCCGTTGCCCCGACCCGACCAGCACCAGCACCGACAGCGCGATGCGCCGGTGCAGCCCGCTGTGCTGCAGGGCGAGCCCCAGCATGAAGCCGCCCATGAACAGGAACACGATGCCGCTTGCGTAGGGCGACGCGACCGTGCCGAACGCCAGCCCGCTGAACGGCGGCAGGACGACGAGCGGCAGCAGCGCGGTGACCGACAGCGGCACCGCCTCGGTCATCCACCACACCGCCATCCAGATCGCGAGCGCGAGCACCACGCGGGCGTCGTGCGGCATGCCGGCGCCGGCCGTGGCGAACCACAGGATCGCGAGCAATGGTCCGAGCCACCGTCCGATCCGGGTGCCGAGGTGCGGATAGTCCGGCCCGTTGCTCATGGCGCCCTTACTGTAGTGCCTCGCGGCGCCGGATGGGCGATACTGCCGCCCCCGCCGGCCCGAGGAGGCTGCCGTGACCGACACCGCCACGACCCGCCCGGTCGACCCGTCCTGGATCAGCTACACGCACTGGATGTATGCGCTGCACGCCCTGGCGGCCGTCATCGGCATCTCGACCGCGGCGTTCATCGCCACGGCGTTCGTGTTCAGCATCCCTTCGATCATCGCCGTGATCATGAACTACGTGAAACGCGCCGACGTGCGCGGCACGTGGCTCGACAGCCACTTCAGCTGGCAGCTGCGCACCTTCTGGTGGGCGGCGCTGTGGATCGTGGTCGTGTTCGTCCTTTCGGCCCCGCTCGTCCTGCTGCTGGGCCTCGGCCTGATCACGATGTGGATCGGCATTTCCCTCGTCGGCCTCTGGATCCTGTATCGCGTGGTCCGCGGCTGGCTCGCCCTCAAGGACGGCCGCGCCGTCTGACCTTCCCCAGGAGTCTTACGCATGCAGATCGCCCAGGACAAAGTCGTCCTCATCCACTACACGCTCACCAACGACAGGGGTGAGGTGATCGACAGTTCCTCGGGCGGCGCGCCGCTCGCCTACATGCACGGCCAGGGCAACATCATCCCGGGCCTCGAGAAGGCGCTCGAGGGCAAGCAGGCCGGTGACAAGCTCGACGTGAAGGTGGCACCCGCCGACGGCTATGGCGAGCGCGACGACAAGCTCGTGCAGCAGGTGCCGCGCCGGGCGTTCGGCGGGGTGCAGAACGTGCAGCCGGGCATGCAGTTCCACGCCCAGACGTCGGGCGGACACACGCGCATGGTCACCGTGACCCGGGTGGCCGGCGACATGGTCACGGTGGACGGCAACCACCCGCTGGCCGGCGAGAACCTGAATTTCGCGGTCGAGGTGACGGAGGTGCGGGAGGCCACTGAGGAAGAGCTGGCGCACGGCCACGTGCATGGGCCGGGCGGACACCACCACCACGATCACGGCCACGACCACGAGTGACCCCCGCACGAGGGGTGGGATTCCGGGTTCTACCTACCCGGCTCCGCGACATCCACGGCTGCGGACGAGGGCCGTCTCGTAGACACTAGCCCTCGTTTTCCTCCTGCGTGAAAAATTGACCGGCGGCGCGCGCAAGCACCCGCCGGTTTTTTTCTGCCCGCGATTCAGCGGGGCGCGGTGAAAGGCGCGTTCAGCGCGGCCAGCGTCGGCTTGTCGCGGCCGTACACGTCGTTGCGGAAGATCACCTGGCCGTCGGGCCGCGGCTGGGCGGTCCAGTACAGGATCAGGACCGGCACGGGCCGGCCCAAGTTCACGGTCTGCATCTTCTTCGTCGCCACGACCTCGGCCATCGTCTGCTGGTTCCACTGCGCGGGGTCGTTCAGCACCAGTTCCGCGAGCTCGAACGCCTTCTCGACGCGGATGCACCCCGAGCTGAACGTGCGCTCGTCCTTCTCGAACAGCGACTTCGCCGGCGTGTCGTGCAGGTACACCATGTGCTTGTTCGGGAACATGATCTTCACGAGCCCGAGCGCGTTGTCCTCGCCCGGGTCCTGGCGCAGCTGGTAAGGCGGCATGCGCCCTGCGCCGTACTGGCTCCAGTTCACGGAATACGGATCCACCTCGCGGCCGCGCGAGTCGATCACGCGGATGTTGTTGCGCTTGAGATAGCCGGGGTCGCGCTTGATGACCGGCAGCTTGTCCTTGACGAGGATCGTCGGCGGGATGGTCCAGGTGGGGTTGAACACCACGTAGGTGATGAGCGACTTGAAGATCGGCGTCTCGCGATAGGGCCGGCCGACGATCACCTTCGACGTCCACACCGGCTCGTCGTCGCGGAAGTAAGCGACCTCGAACCCCGCCACGTTCACCAGCACGAGGTCGCCCTTCACCTCGTGCATCACCCAGCGCGCCCGCTCGAGGTTGACGCGCATCTGGTCGATGCGGTCTTCGACGGAGACGTTCATGGCGGCGCGCGTCGCAGGGCCGACTGCCGCGTCGGCGGTCAGGCCGTGGCGCTCCTGGAAGCGCTGCACGGCCGCCTCGAGCTCGGCGTCGTAAAGATCGTCCTGCACCGGCGCTCCCGGCGGAGCGGTGGCCGGGGCGTAATCCTTGGTGACGCGCAGCCGCGCCCGCATCGTCGCCACGCGCGGATCGGTCATGCCCGGCTTGAGCGTGGGGCCCTCCGGGACGGTGGGCCAGCCGCCGACCGCGGCAAGCGCGCGATACTCCTTGAGGCGTTCACGGCCACGCTGGTACCAGACGTGCTGCGGCCTCGCGCGCTGGAACGTCTCGCGGATCTGCCCCGAGTCGAGCGCCCGCGTGAGCGCCTCGAAGCCGCGCTCCATGTCGACGGGCTTCGAAGAGAAATTCCACTGCGAACTCAGCTTCTCGGGATCCACCTTGCCGAGATAGAGGTGGTACAGGCCGAGCATCATCGCGTCGGTCGCGAGCACCTCGAGTCCGGCTTGCTCGTCCGGTGGCAGCGCCTTCACGCGGCGCAGGTCCGCGCGGTACTTGTCGAGCGCATCGACGTGATAGTTCGCGGGGTTGAGCCCGTCGTTGACGAGGTCGAGCAGGGCATCGACGAGCTGGCCCACCCGGGCCGGGTCGCGCCACTTCGCGCGGAACTGCTGCGACTCGTAGTAACGCGCCACCGTCGTGCCGAGCACGATGCGCTCGCCCTGCACCTCGTGGTCGCGGTGATCGTGCTCGATCTCGTAACGCAGGTGGTCGACCCGTTCGCGGATCGCCTCTGCCAGCGGATCGACGGTCACGGCCGCCGGCCGGGTGGCGGGCGCGACGGGCGCCGCCTGGCCCAGCGCGACGGCCGGCAACGCCAGGGCCACGATCGCGGCAAACAGACTCAGGGGGCGCAGGGACATCAGCGTGCGATCTTGGCGATCAGGTCGTAATCGTCCGAGCCGGTGATTTCGACGTCGGCCCAGTCGCCCGCCTCGAGCTTGCCCGGCTTGAAGATCTTCACCGTGCCGTCGATCTCGGGCGCGTCGGCGGCCGAGCGGGCGATCGCGCCGTCGTCACCGACCAGGTCCACGAGCACGCGCATCCTGCGGCCCACTTTCGCCGCGAGTTTCCCGGCGCTGATCTCGCTCGCGAGTTCCATGAATCGCTCCCAGCGTTCCTGCTTCACTTCCTCGGGCACCGGGTCCGGCAGCGCGTTGGCCGCGGCGCCCTCGACCGGCGAGTACTTGAAGCAGCCGACGCGGTCGAGCCGCGCCTCCGCGAGCCAGTCGAGCAGCAGTTGGAAGTCCTGCTCTGTTTCGCCGGGGAAGCCGACGATGAACGTGCTGCGCAGCGTGAGGTCGGGGCAGATTTCACGCCAGCGCGCGATGCGCTCGAGCGTGTTCTCGGCGTGCGCGGGCCGCTTCATCAGCTTGAGCACGCGCGGGCTGCCGTGCTGGAACGGGATGTCGAGGTAGGGCAGCACCTTGCCCTCGGCCATCAGCGGGATCACCTCGTCCACGTGCGGGTACGGGTACACGTAGTGCAGCCGCACCCAGGCGCCCAGCGAGCCGAGCGATCGCGCGAGGTCGGTGAAGCGCGCCTTGACGGGCTTCCCGCCCCAGAAGCCGGTCGCGTACTTGAGGTCGGCGCCGTACGCGCTCGTGTCCTGCGAGATCACGAGCAGCTCCTTCACGCCGGCCTTCACGAGGCGCTCGGCCTCGAGCATCACCTCGCCGATCGGCCGGCTGGCGAGGTCGCCGCGCATCGAAGGGATGATGCAGAAGGTGCAACGGTGGTTGCAGCCCTCGGAAATCTTCAGATAGGCGTAGTGCCGCGGCGTGAGTCGGATGCCCTGCGGCGGCACGAGGTCGATGAACGGGTCGTGCAGCGGCGGCAGCTGCTCGTGCACTGCCGCCACGACGTCCTCGTAGGCCTGCGGCCCGGTGACCTTGAGCACGCTCGGGTGCAGGTCGGTGATCGTCTCCGGCTTCGCGCCCAGGCAGCCAGTGACGATCACCTTGCCGTTGCGGGCGAGCGCCTCGCCGATCGCGTCGAGCGACTCGTGCACGGCATCGTCGATGAAGCCGCAGGTGTTCACCACGACGAGGTTCGCGTCCTCGTAGGAGCCGACCACGTCGTAACCTTCCGCGCGCAGGCGGGTGAGGATGCGCTCCGAGTCCACCAGCGCCTTGGGGCAGCCGAGGGAGACGAAGCCGATGCGGGGAGCGCTGCTCACTCGAACGCGCAGCCGCCGCCACCGCACGCGGGCGTGCCGCAGGGGCCCGTGTCGCAGGGCCGCTCATGTTTCGCGCCGAGCCCGCCGGTGATCACGTTGCCGCCCGTGATGAGGCGTTCCACCTTGGCCTTGCCGGGGGTGCCGTCGAGCGGGATCCCCGCCTTGCGGCAGAGTTCACCCCAGGTGGCGACCTGCTCAGCCATCTTGTGGCTGACCTCGATCACGCGGCCGTTGGCGGGGCAGTGGTAGTCGTACGTGGGCATGGGCGTTCGGGGAGTGCAGCGGAAACGCCCGGTATTCTAGCGGAAACCCGCGGCGGTTCCGCCGGCAGACAGCAGCGGGCGAACGCCTGTCGCCCGCTGCCGTCGTCGTCGCTACGGGTGCGACGGTCGCATCTTCGTCTCGTGCACGTACTCGGCAACCTCTGAGCACACGACCTGGCTCACCTCGTTGTCGAAGCGGAAGTGGATGCCGCCGTAAATGCGGCTGTCGGCCTCATCCTCGGCGAACTGCCAGAACCCGGTGTATGACTTCGGCACGTCGGGATTGCTGCCGCTCCCGAGCCACACCACCGTGAACGGCACGTCGTTGGTGCCGAAGGCGAGGGTCAGGGCCCGTGCAGCACTTGCGCCGAGGCAGGCCATGTTGCCCGCGTACGACGGGTACGGCGGCGTCCCGAGCAGCGAACTCCAGCCCGGGTCGGCCGCCGTGGCGGGATTGAGGTCCTCGTCGGCGCGGCGGATCGCCGTCACCGGTCGCCAGAGGCCGAAGACGAACTTCGACGTCTGCGACGTCAACAAGCCGTCCATCATCGACGTGGTCATCAGCGCGTAGGCACGGGCCGTGTCGATCAACGAGAGGTGATGGTGCATCGCGGCATCGCGGGCGATGTTGTTCCACGCGACCTGCACACCGGTCCGCGTGATCACGCCACCGAAGAGCAGGGCGAGCTGCGTCTGGTCCGGGGTGCGCACCGCACTCGTGGTGGACCCGACGGTCTTGACCTCTTCGAAGTCCGTCGCATAGCGCGCACTGGTGAGTTCGGGATGCCGCGGTGGCAGGAACTGCGTGGTGGAGCGCATGGCGAACGGCACCATCCCCGGCAGCTGGGTCAGGCCAGCCGGCAGGAACGCTGGGGGTGTCGGCTGCCACAGTCCGGGGAGCGTCGGCAGCACGTAGGGGGTCGGTGCCGCGGAGGCCCCATCGTTCGCCCGCCACTGCAGGACCTGGGCCCCGACGGCCTTGCCCACGGCCACGCCCTGCGCTCGACGTCCCGCTGGAATCGAGGCCAGGCGCGCGGCCAGCGCGGCTTGGTAGGTGGCCTGGCTGCCCGGGATCAGTCCGGCAAGCACGTCGTGGGCCGCCTGTGCCACGGCGGCCTGCACGGATGCCCCGGACGACGCCGGGACGCTCACGTGGTACGGGCTGTAGTCCTGTTCGATGGAGTTGGCGGCGTCGAACATCGCGACGTTCAGGATCGCGTACAGGCGAAACTGCAGCGGTCCCAAGGCCGCCGGAGCCGTGTCGTGCAGCAACTGGTTCCACTCGAACAGGACGCCGGGGTTGGTGTCGCCGCCCGGATCCGTCGCGCCGGACGGCAGCGCAAACGAGGAAAGGGCTGCGACGACCAGCGCCGCGCCAAATCGATGCCTGGCCTTCATGAGATTCCTCCCGCGGGTCCCGCGCCCCGCTGCTGTTATTTGGATTTCCCTGATGCCCCGCTGGGCTACCTGCGAACGCGAACGAGAATGTATAGAATTAGCCATGAAGTCCTTGCAGAGCCCTGAAATTTCCTGAGGGTTTCTGATCGCTCGCCATGGACGCACTCGCCCCTCACGTCATCTATGAGTTCGGCGACTTTCGGCTGGATGCCGGCCGACGGGTCCTCCATGTGACGGGCGAGCCAAGACACCTGGCGGTCAGCCCACAGGTGTTCGAGGCCATGCTCTTCTTCGTCGAACACGCGGGGGAGTTGCTCGGCAAGGATCGCCTCCTGACGGCGCTTTGGCCGGGCATGGTCGTCGAGGAGAACAGCCTCAACCGCGTGGTCTCGAGCCTGCGGCGCGTGCTCAGGGAGGAACCCGGCGACAACCGCTACATCGCGACAGTGCCCGGCCGGGGCTACCGCTTCGTGGCCGACGTCTATCGCGTCTCGCAACACGTCAGCCAGCCGTCCCCCGACGACACCGTGGCCGTCCTGCCGTTCGAGAATCTCGGCGAGCGCGGCGGGGACGACTACATCGCGCGGGGCGTCGCCGAGAACATCCTGTACCGGTTGGCCGGGGTCGCCGGCATCGCGGTCGTCGCGCAGACATCGTCCTTCGGTTCACTGGGCCAGGACCCGGACGTGCGCCAGATCGGCCGCCGGCTGAACGCGAGGTATCTCGTGGAGGGCAGCCTGCAGCGCCACGGCGGTCGCTTGCGCGTGACCGCGCAACTCGTGGATGCCTTCCACGGCACGCACGTCTGGTCCCAGCGGTTCGACTGCGTGGCCGACGACGTGTTTGCAGCAGAGGACGAGATCGCCCAGTCCGTCGCCGAAGCGATCGCCGCAAGCCTGCACTCGAGCTGAACCGGTCGAGCCACGAGAGAGGACATCCCCGTGTACACGCTTTACTACGCTCCCGGCAGCGCCAGCATGGTGGTGCACCTCGCCCTGCTCGAGATCGGCGCGCCGCATCGGCTCGTCAAGCTCGACTTCGCGCAGGACGAGCAGCGCAGCCCGGACTACCTGCGGCTGAACCCGCGCGGGCAGGTCCCGACGCTGGTGATCGACGGCCAGCCGTATTTCGAATCAGCGGCGCTCCTGATGCTGCTGGCCGAGCGCCACCCCGAGGCGAAGCTCGCGCCGCCCCCCGGCAGCCCGCTGCGTGCTGACTGGTATCAGTGGATCGCGTTTCTCGCCACCGCGCTCGGGCCCGTCTATCGGCAGTGGTTCTACCCGCCCGATCTCGGTTCGCCCGAGCACCCGCCCTTCGTGCGTGAGGCGCTGCGCAAGAAGATCGAGGACGCCTGGTCGATCGTGGACTCGCACCTCGCAGCCCAGGGGCCGTACATGCTCGGGGCCGAATTCTCGGGCGTGGACCTGCTCGCGCTCATGTACATGCGCTGGTCGCGCAACATGCCGAAGCCCGTGACCGAGTGGCCGGCGCTCAAACGCCTCGCCGACCGGCTGCGTGCGCGCCCGAGCTGGAGTCGCATGTACGAAATCGAAGGCCTGACGGAGTGGGCCGCGTAGCTCCGCGGAGGCACCGATGGATCTCTTGTTGACTGGCAAGCGCTGCGTGGTGCTCGGTGCGAGCCGCGGCATTGGACGAGCCATCGCGACCGGCCTGGCCGCAGAGGGAGCGCTGCTCGCCATCTGTGGCCGCGATGCCGAGTCGCTCGTGTCGGCGGCAGACGAGCTGCGCGCCCAGGGGGCGCAGGTGCACGCGGCGACGTGCGACGTCGCCGATCCGGAGGCGCTCGCGACGTTCCTCGACGACGCGCGGGCCGCCCTCGGTGGCCTCGACGTGCTGGTGCACAACGCGTCGGCGCTCGCCGTCACACCCGACATCGAGGCGTGGCATGCGAGCGTGAAGGTCGACCTGATGGCGGTTGTCCATGCGTGCGAGCGGGTGATTCCATGGATGGAGGCGTCGGGCGGCGGCAGCATCCTGCTGGTGTCGTCGATTTCGGGTCTGGAGGCGTCGCCTTCGCCCGACTTCGCCTACTCCACGGTGAAGGCGGCACTGATTGCGTACGCCAAGAAACTCGCGATCACGCACGGCGCGAAGGGCGTGCGCGTGAACAGCATCGCACCGGGTTCGATCGATTTCCCGGGCGGAACGTGGGACCGGGTGAAGCAGCACCAGCCGGGTCTCTACCAGAGGGTCTGCAGCACGATCCCAGCGGACCGCATGGGCACGCCCGAGGAAGTGGCCGACGTGGCTGTCTTTCTGTGCTCGCCGCGTGCGGGCTGGATGACTGGCGAATGTGTCGCCGTGGACGGTGGGCAGCACAAGGCGATGCGCTGACCGGGGCGCCGGTCGCTACAGGCGAATTCTCTGCCACGCGCTCGCCCGCCAGCGCAGGTGCATCGCGCCGGCGAGCAGGACGACGTAGATGAGCAGGGCGAACCAGCCGCCGACGGCGCCGTAGCCGAGCTGAGGCAAAGCGTCGAACCAGCCCTGGCCCGGCGCGAACGACAGCATGTGCGCCAGCGGCACGAACACGCCCCAGGCGAGCCCGAAGAAGATCATCGCCGGCACGCGCACGTCGCCCGCACCGCGCAGGGCGAAGCCCGAGCCGAGTTGCAGCCCGTCGAACAGCTGGTAGCCGGCGGCGATCCACAGCAGCACGATGCCGAGCGCCACGACCTCCGTGGCCTGTGGGTCCGACGCACTCACGAACAACGGCATCACCCACGGTCCCAGCAGCGCGAGCAGCACGCCCACCGCGCCCATGTAGCCGGTGGTGACGGCGATCACCGAATTGCCGAGCCGCCGCGCCCAGTCGCGGTCGCCCGCGCCGATCGCCTGGCCGACGAGCGTCGTGCCCGCGAGCGCGAGGCCCACGCCCGGCAGATAGGCAATCGACGTCAGCATCACCACGATCTGCGTCGTCGCGCCGTCCACCTGGCCGAGGCGCACCTGCATCAGCGCGAACAACGCCATGCCGAACAGGTCGGCGGCGTACATCGCGCCCATCGGCAATCCGAGCTTGAACTCGCGCCACAGGTTCGCGGCGTCGGGCCGCCAGGTGAGGTGCGTGCGGTACGTGCGCCGCAGGTCGTCGCGCAGGAAAACGAACAGCGCGAACAGCAGGCCGAGCAGCATGCTGACGTTGGTGGCCCAGGCCGCGCCGGCCATGCCCCAGCCCAGTTCGAAGATGAACACCTGGTTCAGCGCGGCGTTCACGACGCCCACGATCGCGGTGGTCATCACCGTCACGCGCGGACGGGCCACGCCGTTGAAGAACCCGAGCAGCGCCCACAGCGCGACGCCGAGCGGGGCGCCGAGCATGCGCGGCCACCAGTACTCGAGTGCATGCGCCTCGACCTGCGGATCGAGCCCGAAGATGCGCAGCAGCGGTCCGCCGTACCAGCCGAGCAGCGCGAAGAGCGGCAGCGTCGCCGCCGCGCCCCAGAGCCCCACCCAGGTCGCGTGCCCGGCGCGCCAGCGGCGCCGGCTGCCTTCGTACTGCGCGACGAAGGTCTGCACGCCGAGGCCGATGCCGCCGACCAGCATCACGAAGAAGAACAC
>JAGVUU010000212.1 GCA_019136105.1 Gammaproteobacteria bacterium | reverse complement strand
CAGCTGGGGCGGATCCTTCGGCGGATCGGTGAGCGTCGGCAGCCCCAGCGTGCGCAATTACCGCGAAGGCACGCTCGTCATCCACGCCATCGACAACGCCCGCAACGCCGAGGTGTGGCAGGGCCGCGTCTCCGGGAAGATCACCAAGTGCAGCACCGAACCGGCCGCGGTGACGACCGCCGTGCAGGCGGCGATGAGGGACTTCCCGGCGCGCGGCGCGGGAAACCAGTGAATGGTGAACAGGGATTAGTGAACAGCCGGAAGCGGACGCGCCCTCGCCATTCACCATTCCCTATTCACTGATCACTTCCGTCAGTCCTCGGACTGACGGAAATCCACCCCGAGCGACCTCAGCTTCCGGTACAAGTGCGTGCGCTCCATGCCCACGCGCTTCGCAAGCTGCCCGACCTTGCCGTTGCAGAGCTGCAGCTGCTGCGTGAGGTACGCGCGTTCGAAGTGCTCGCGGGCCTCGCGCAGGGGCAGCGCGAGCAGGTCCTGCTTCACGAGCGGCTCGTCCGCCGCCGCCTGTCCGGCAATCTCGTGCTCGATTTCCGCAAGTTCGATCTCCGCGTCGCCGCCGCGGATCAGCAGCCGGTGCACGAGATTCTTCAGTTCGCGGATGTTGCCGGGCCACGGGTAGTTGCGCAGCCGGTTCTGCGCCGCGACGCTGAAGCGGCGGAACGACAGACGCTGGTCGTCCACCAGCCGGTCGACGTAGTAGCGCAGCAGGTCCGGCACGTCCTCGGCGTAGTCGCGCAAGGGCGGCACGCGCAAGGTCAGCACGTTCAGCTGCGAGAGCAGGTCCTGCCGGAACGGCTCGGGACCACGCGCCTCGAAGCCGGGCTGCGCGGAGCAGATCACGCGCACGTCGCAATCGAGCGGCGCGCCACCGCCCTGGCGCAGGTAGCTGCCGGAATCGAGCGCGGCGAACAGCAGCCGCTGCGCAGCCGGCGGCAGGTCGCCGAGTTCGTTGACGAACAGCACGCCGCGCTCGGCCTGTTCGAGCAGGCCCTTGCGCACGGTGCCGCCGGACTCGGCGCCATACAACGTGGCCTCTGCGCTCGACTCCGAGAGCGAACCAGCCGCCACGGTCACGAACGGGCCGGACTTCCGCGGGCTCAGCGAGTGGATGTAGCGCGCGAACGCCTCGCGCCCCGTGCCCGATTCGCCGACGATCAGCACGGGCGCCTCGTGCGGCGCGAGCTGCTTGGCTTGCTCGCGCAGGTCGCGCATCAGGCGGCTGCGCCCCACCGGCGCCAGCAGCGGCGGCAGCAGGCTGCGTGCCGACTTGAGGCGGCGCCCGCCCTCTTCGAGCGCGGTCGTCACGGTGCGCAGCAGCTTGGCGAGCGAGAGCGGCTTCTCCACGTAGTCCACCGCGCCGAGGCGCGTCGCCTCGACGGCGGTCTCCACCGTGCCGTGCCCCGACATCATCACCACGGGCGCCGACAGCGACTGCGTCTGCTGCCACTCGCGCAACAGGCTGATGCCGTCGGCATCGGGCATCCAGATGTCGAGCAGCACGAGGTCGGGCGCCTGGCGCGCGCAGGCGGCGCGGGCCTCCGCGGCGTTCGCGGCGACGTCCACCGAGTAGCCTTCCTCGGACAGGATCTCCTGCACGAGGTCGCGGATGTCCGCCTCGTCGTCCACCACCAGAATGCGCGCGTTGCTCATGCCCGTTCCCTCCGGGGCTCGGGCCGGCGGGCCTCGCGGACCGCGGCCTGCGCCCTTGTTGTTTCGTTCAGCGGCAGCTCGACACGGACGCGCGCGCCACCGCCGCCGCGATTGTCCGCCTCGACGTGCCCGCCGTGCTCCTCGACGATCTTGCGCACGATCGCGAGCCCGAGCCCGGTGCCGCGGGGCTTCGTCGTCACGTACGGGTCGAACACCTGGCCGATCAGCTCGCGCTGGAAACCCGGCCCGTTGTCCTCGACGGCGATCTCGACGACGTCCTCGCCGTTGCGCTGTGCAAGCCGCGTCGCCACGGTGATCGCGCCTTCCGTGTGGCCCTCGAGGGCCTCGACGGCGTTGGTGAGCAGGTTGTGCAGCAGCTGGCGCAGCCGGCCGCGGTCCGCGACCAGGCTGGTGACGTGCGGCTCGAGCCGCACGTCGAGCGTCACGCCCCGGCCGGCGATCTGCGCCCGATAGAGGTCGGTGACCTCGGTGACCAGCTGGTTGAGGTTCACGTCCGCCATCTCGAAGCGCGGCGCGCGCGCGTATTCGCTGAAGGCGTTGACCATTTCCTTCATCGCCTCGACCTGCTGGACGATCGTCTCGGTGCCGCGGTCGAGCAGCTGCGCGTCCTTCTCGTTCATCGACGGCAGCAGCTTGTGGCGCATGCGCTCGGCGGAGAGGCGGATCGGCGTGAGCGGATTCTTGATCTCGTGCGCGAGGCGACGCGCCACCTCGCCCCACGCGGCCTCGCGCTGTGCCTGCAGCATCACCGTGATGTCGTCGAACACGAGCACGAAGCCACCGGGCGACTCGCCCTCGCCCTCACCCGGCAGCGGCGTGCACGCGCACATCAGGATGCGCCGCGACGGCCCGGCCTGGAACGTGAACTGCTCGCGCCATTCGAGGTCGCCCGCCGCGATGCGCGAGCGACACGCCTCGGCGAACTGCCGCAGCAGCCCGTCGGGCTCGCCGAGGTCCGCGAGGCCGCGGCCCACGCAGCGCTCGAGATCCTCGCCGAGGATGGTCGTCGCCGCACGGTTGGCGGTGCGCACGCGCAGGTCGGGCTCGAGCGAAACCACGCCGGTGGAGAGGCGCGCGAGGATGATCGCGAGGTTGGCCCGCTCGGTTTCGGCGGCGTGCTGCGCGCGCTGCTGGTCCTCGCGCGCGCTGCGCAGCCGCTTCGTCATGTCGTTGAACGAGTGCACCAGGAAGCCCATCTCGTCGTGCGAGGTGAGCGGCAGGCGCGTGTCGAGGTCGCCCTGTGCGACCGCGCGCGTGCCCTTCACGAGATCCTGGATCGGCTGCACCAGCTTCTGCGCGGTGAAGATCGCGCCGTACCACGCCGCGAGGAGCGACAGCAGCAGCACGACCGTGAGCGTGAGGATGAAGCTCGCCTTCAACGGTCGTCGCAGGTAGTCCTTCTCGCCGAACTGCTGGTAGGCGGCCTGCAGCGTGTCGGCCAGGGCGGCGACACGCTCGGCAACCGGGTAGATGGCCTGCACCACGAGCCGGTCGCGGCCCGTTGCGCCACCGCCGAGCGGCACCGCGGTGCGGACCACATAGCCGCCTTCGGCCTGCGGCTCGAGGCTCACGAACGGCCGGCCCTGGCGCACCTGCAGCAGCACCTCGCCCGGCACCTCGTCGGGGACCACCTCCGACGACAGGCCCTTGCTCACCGCGACGACCGCGCCGGACTCGGTGGCCACCGTGATCTCGAGCGCGCCCGCCTGCCGCCGCAACCCCTCGAGCAGCACCGCCGAAGTGCCGCCGGTGGCGGCGAGCTCGTCGGCGATGACCTCGGTGGCCCCGAGGTGCTCGCGCATGCGCGTCTCGAGCGCGGAACGCGACAGCACCAGCGCGTCGTCGAGGCTCTGGCGGATCTCGACGTTGAACCAGCTGTCGATGCCGCGGTTCAGGAACTGCACCGCGAAGAAGTACACGAGCAGGATCGGCAGCGTGGCGAGCACGCCGAAGATCCAGACCATGCGCGCCTTGAGCCGCGACCCGATGACGTGGCCACGCCAGTCGCGCACCAGCTGCGCCAGCTTGGTGAACAGCAGCCCGACCAGCACCACGAGGCCCGCGATGTTGATCATCAGGATCCACGGGTGCAGGCGGCTGAACTGCTCGGAGTGCTGCGCGGTCTGCGCCATGAACAGGATCGCGGCCAGCCACAGCAGGCCGCCAAGGCCGATCACGACCATCGACGCGGCGCGGCTCAGCGTCGGAGTGTCCATGCGTACCACTCGCTGGTGGCGCTCCAGTCGTCGGTCCAGAACAGCAGCCAGCCGAGCGAGTCCGGTGCGGTGCGCAGGTTGAGCTCGGCACGCACGCGGAACTCATACGTCGAACCGGGCTCGAGCAGCGAAGAATCGAGGAGCGGCAGGCCGCGCACCTCGGCGAGGCGGTCGAGCGAGGCCTGCAGGGTACCGAAGTCCTGTTGTTCGCCCGTATTGAGGTTGCGCAACAGGTAGCGCTGGCTCAACGCGTGATAGCTCAGCTCGTAGCTCTGCTGCAGTGAAGCCACCTCGGCGTCCGGCAGGTAGCGACGCACCCTTGCGATCTGGATCTGGTAGTCGAGCTCGAGCGTCAGCCCCGCTTCGATGGCGCGGCGCCCCGCCTCCGGGACGGCGAGGTCGAGCGTTGCGTCGAGTTCGAACACGCCTTCATCGAGTGCGACGGAGGCGGCGGTGACCTCGAGGCGCGTGTCGGCGAACACCGGGGCCGCGAACGTTGCAAGAAAGCAAAGCAACCAGGCCGCACGGAAGCCTAGGCTTCCCTGCCTTCGCAGGCACGGCACGCGGCAGCTGTTGCTCATCACCAACATTCAGGGGTGCTTGGTCAGGCAAGCATAATAGAAGCCGTCCATCCCGGCTTCACCCGGTCGCACCTGATAGCCCGGACCGGCCCCGGCGGGCCGGGGCGGCCACCCCCGGGTCGCCTCGGGCGTGCGGTCGGTGGCCTCAGGGGTGGCGGCCAGGAACGCCCCGACCACGGCCTCGTTCTCGGCCCGCAAGACCGAGCAGCTCGTGTACAGGAGCGTCCCGCCCGGGGAGAGCAGCCCCCACGCCGCCCTCAGCAACTGGCCCTGTCGCCGCGCGAGCGCCGGGATGTCCCGGGCACGTCGCAGGAGCTTGATGTCCGGATGGCGGCGAATCACGCCGGTCGCCGAGCAGGGCACATCCAGCAGGATCCGGTCGTACGGCCGCCCGTCCCACCAGCTGCCGGGGTCGCCCGCGTCCCCGGCCAGCACTTCGGCCTCGAGGCCGAGCCGGACCAGGCTCTCACGCACCCGGCCGAGGCGCGTCTCGGACACGTCGAGCGCGGTCACGCTGCAGGGGCCGTCCACGCGCTCGAGCACGTGGCAGGTCTTGCCGCCGGGCGCGGCGCAAGCATCCAGGATGCGCTCGCCGGCGCGGGGGGCGAGCAGCTCGACCGCGAGCTGCGCAGCTGCGTCCTGCACGGAGACCTTGCCCTCGGCGAAGCCCGGCAGCTGCCTGACGTCGGCGGCGGGCTCGATCCGCAGGGCGTCGGGCGCCACCGGATGACGCTCGACCTCGAAGCCGGCCGCCTCGAGCATTGCGGCGTAATCGTCCACCGTGGTGCGCTTGCGGTTCACCCGCAGCCACATGGGCGGATGCTCGTTGTTGGCCTCCAGGATCGCGAGGGTATCGCCCGGCCGTTCGCGTTCGAGCAACGCGACGAGCCAGCCCGGATGCGCGGTGCGCGCGGCGAGGTCGTTGTCGACCGCCGCGAGCAGGGCATCCCGCTCGCGCTGGAAGCGACGCAGCACCGCGTTCACGAACCCGGCCGCGCGTGCGTGGCCGAGTTCGCGCGTCGCATTGACGGTTTCGGCGACGGCCGCATGGGCCGCCGTCTCGCCGGACAGCAGCTGGAACAAGCCGACTTCGATCACCGCGCGCAGCGTGGGCGGCATCTGGTCGGGCGATCGGTCGGCCAGCCGTCGCAGGATGGCATCGAGCCGGAAGTGCCAGCGCAACGCGCCGTAGGCGAGCGAGCGCTTCAGGCCGCGCGCGGAGCCGGTGTCGGGGTCGTTGGCGAGCAGGTCGTCGAGCGAACGGCCCTCGTGCAAGGTGGCGGCGACGAGGCTGGCGGCGGCCGCCCGCGTCTGCGCCGGCGACGGGGCTTGCGCGTTCACCCGAGCCGTGCCCCGGCCAGTGAGTTGGCATTGAGAAACTCGGCGGCGGACATCGGGCGCCGTCCGGCCAACTGCAACTGGAGCAGGCGCAGCGCGCCTTCGCCGGCGGCGACGACGATCCGGTCACCGGAAGACTCGAGCACCGTCCCTGGCGCCGCACCCGCCGCCGGCGGTTCGGGCTCGCTCTGCCAGACGCGCAACTGCTTGCCGTCCCACGTGGTTTCGGCGACCGGCCACGGGTTGAAGGCGCGCACCTGGGCGTCGATCACACGGGCCGGCTTCGTCCAGTCGATGCGCGCTTCCGCCTTGCTGAGCTTGGCGGCATACGTGGCGCCCTCGGCCGGCTGGATCACCGGCTTGATGCGCCCCGCCTGCCACTCGTCGATGGCGGCCACGATCGCCTCGGCGCCCAGCCGCGACAGCCGATCGTGCAGTTCACCGCCGAGCTCGCGCGGCCCGATCGGCGTTTCGCGCACGAGCAGCATCGGCCCAGTGTCGAGGCCGGCTTCCATCTGCATGATGGTGATGCCGGTGACGGCGTCGCCGGCGACGATCGCGCGCTGGATCGGCGCGGCACCGCGCCACCTCGGCAGCAGCGACGCGTGGATGTTCCAGCAGCCGAACCGCGGCACGTCGAGCACCGCCCGCGGCAGGATCAGGCCGTAGGCGACCACGACCATCAGGTCGGCGTCGAAGCTGCGAAGGCGCGCGACGGCATCGGGAGTCTTGAGCGTCGCTGGCTGCTCGACCGTGAGCCCGAACTCGAGCGCGCGCCGCTTCACCGGGCTCGCGGTCAACGCCTGGCCACGCCCAGCGGGCCGGTCGGGTTGCGTGTACACGGCGACGAGGTCGTGGCCCGCGGCATGCAGGGCCTCGAGCGGAGGCACGGCGAATTCCGGCGTGCCGGCGAAGACGATGCGCAGCCGGTGGGTCATGGGTGGTTGTGGCGCGGGGCGGAGCCGCGCTCGCGGTGCGTCAGATGACCGGGGCGTTGGAGCGCTCGCGAGCAGCCGGGTGGCTGCCGCGTTCGCGGCGCTCCTTCTCCAGCTTCTTGCGGATGCGCGTGCGCTTGAGCTCGGAGAGGTAATCGACGAACAGCTTGCCCTCCAGGTGATCCATCTCGTGCTGGATGCAGACCGCGAGCAGGCCGTCGGCGTCGAGTTCGAAGGGCTTGCCATTGCGGTCGAGCGCTCGGACCCGGATGCGCGCCGAGCGCGTCGTGAGCTTGTCGAAGATGCCCGGCACCGACAGGCAGCCTTCCTCGGCCTCGGTCTTGCCGTCGCGCTCGATGATCTCCGGGTTCACGAAGGCGAGCGGCCGGTCCTGCTCCTGGCTCACGTCCGCGACCAGGACCCGCTTGTGCACGTTCACCTGGGTGGCGGCGAGGCCGATCCCGGGGGCCGCGTACATGGTCTCGAGCATGTCGTCGATCAGGGTGCGGATCGAGTCATCCACGGCCACAACCGGCGCGGCACGTGTCCTGAGTCGCGGATCCGGGAATTCGAGGATGGTGAGCTTCGCCATTCGTTTGAAAATGCTGATAAAGTTAAATGACGCTTGAAATTAGTCGTCGCCGGATCGCCGCTGGACACCGTCGCCGTCCCACGGCGTAGGCCGACTGAGACGTGGTCGGCAGCAGCCCCGCGGGGGGCCGGATTATAAGGCGACGGTGACGACCCCGACACCCGATGGAGAAAGGGATGGATCGTAAGCTGCGCCTCTCAAACACCCGTTCGACCGGCTGGCGTCCCTGGATCCGGGGACTGGCCCTGGGACTGACGGTCGCCGCGGCCAGCCTCGCGCTCGGCACCGCCGCCCCCACCTCGGCGGTTGCCCAGGTGTCCGGGACTTCGATGTCCGTCCCGCTGGCGCCCGACGCGCCCTCGCAATACGTCGTCAAGAAGGGCGACACGCTGTGGGACATCGCCGGGGTATTCCTGCGCGACCCGTGGTACTGGCCGGAGATCTGGTACGTCAACCCGCAGGTCGCCAACCCGCACCTGATCTACCCGGGCGACGTGCTCAACCTCGTGTACGTCGACGGCAAGCCGCGCATCACGATCGGCGCCGCGGGCGCGGAGCGCCTGTCGCCGCAGGTCCGCAGCGAGCCGCTGACCGGCGCGATCCGCACGATCCCGTACGACCTGCTGATGGATTTCGTGGGCCGCCCCGGGCTGCTCACCAGGGACCAGGCGCGCAAGGCGCCCTACGTGGTCGGCATGCGTGACCGCCACATCGTGGGCTCGGACCAGAACGAAGTCTATGGCCGCGGCCTGGACCAGCCTGCCCCTGGCACGCGCTACAACATCGTGAACGTCGGCGACGAGCTGCGCGACCCCGACGACGGCGACCTGCTCGGCTACATCGGCCACTATGCGGGCACCGGTGAGGTGATCCAGAACACGGGCGCCGTGGTGCCCGGCGAGAGCTCGATCTTCAAGATGCGGCGCGAGGAAGACTTCACGCACCTGCGCATCGTCGAGTCGGGCCGCGAGGTCCTGCAGGGCGACCGGCTGTTCCCGGCGCAGGTCGACATCGGTGAGGACTTCACGCTTTCCGCGCCGAAGAACGAAGAGGTGCTCGGGCAGATCATCGCCGTGGTGGACGGCGTGTACGTGGCCGGCAAGTATCAGGTCGTGGCGCTCAACCGCGGCAAGAAGCACGGCCTCGAGCCCGGCAACGTGCTCGGAGTGTTCTACCGCGGCGACGAGATCCGCGACCGCTTCGGGCGCCTCGACTGGACATCGTTCACCGCCAACTACAGCCGGGTGCGCCTGCCCGACGAGCGCAGCGCGTCGGTGCTGGTGTTCTCGGTGCACGACCGCATGAGCTATGCGCTGGTCGTGGAATCGTCGCAGGTCATCCGCCGCGGCGACTTCATCGCGCATCCGCGCTATGGCCACCGCGATGCGGGCATGAGGGACTTCATCCGCTGACGCCAGCCTGACGCTGGCCGCGGCGTTTTCACGCGAACGCGGCTGATTTGCGGGAGCCTGCCGGGAACGACGCCCGGTAGGCTCCTTGCACATGGACGACCCGAAACCGTGGCTCACGCTCGCGCGGGCCGGCAACCTGCACGCCGGTCACCTGGCGCGCGCCGGCACGGGGCTCTCCTCCCCGCTGGATCTGCTGCGTGAAACGCGTGCCGCCCTGGCCGCACTCGACCTCGGAGACAAGGCAGTCACGGCGCTGGCCAACCCGGACCCCCGCGGCCTTGCTGCCGATGAGCGCTGGTTGCAGGGGGAACATCGGCAACTGGTTGTCTGGGGCTCCGCCGACTATCCACCGCTGCTCGCGGGAATCGCCGACGCGCCGCTCGTACTGTTCGTGGAGGGCGACTGTGCCGCCCTGTCGCTGCCGCAGCTGGCCATCGTCGGCAGCCGCAACCCCACGATGCTCGGCCGGGACACCGCCTCGCAGTTTGCGCGACACGTCGTCGCGGCGGGCCTCGCCGTCACGAGCGGCCTTGCGCTCGGCATCGACGCAGCCGGCCATCGCGGCGCACTGCAGGCTCGCGGCGTGACGGTCGCGGCGCTGGCCTGCGGACTCGACCAGGTCTATCCACGCGGGAACGCCGGTCTCGCGCGCGAGATCGTCGCGCAGGGCGGCGCGCTCGTGTCCGACCTGCCCGTGGGCGTCGAGCCACTGAAGCACCACTTCCCGCGACGCAACCGGATCATCAGTGGCCTGTCGGTCGGCACCCTCGTGGTGGAGGCCGCCCTGCGGAGCGGCTCGCTGATCACGGCGCGGCTCGCCGGCGACCAGGGACGCGAGGTATTCGCCGTGCCGGGCTCGATCCACAACCCGATGGCACGCGGCTGCCACCGCCTCATCCGCCAGGGTGCGAAGCTCGTGGAAACGGCAGATGACGTATTCGTGGAACTCGGCGCCCTGCTCGCCGGGCTGCGCGCCCACGCGCGCACCGAAGCACCTGATGCACAAGAGGTTTTCGGCCGCGGGTTGGACACGGACTACGAAATCCTGTTAGATGCGCTCGGCTTCGCGCCGGCCAGCATCGACACGCTCGTCGCGCGTTCCGGGTTCGCGGCCGGTGTGGTCGCATCCATGCTGCTCATCCTCGAGCTCGACGGACGGGTGGCGCAACAGCACGGCGGGCTTTACTGCCGGAGACTGCCTGGGAAGGTGTGATGAAGGAAGGCGTTCTCGACATCCTGATCTACCTGTTCGAGAACTACTTCGACGGCGAGCTGGACGAGGGCGACGAGCCCGACCGCGACACCCTGAAGGCTGAGCTGGAGCATGCCGGCTTCCCCTCCGGCGAAGTCGAGCGGGCACTCTGCTGGCTCGAGGAACTCGCGGCCGACCCGGCAAGGTCCGAGGCAACTCCCACCGGGCGCGCGATCCGCGTGTTCGGCGCGCTCGAGCAGGCCCGGCTCGACACCGATTGCCGCGGCTTCCTCGTGCACCTCGAGAACGTGGGCATCCTCTCGCCGACGCAGCGCGAGCTGGTGATCGACCGGCTGATGGCGCTCGAGGGCGACGAGATCGACCTCGAGAAGCTGAAGTGGGTGGTGCTGATGGTGCTCTTCAGCCAGCCCGGGCAGGAGACGGCGTTCTCCCGCATGGAGGACCTGGTGTTCGAAGAGCGGCCCGGCGCAGTGCACTGAGGGCCCGGCTGGGGCGGGATCTTCGAGCTGCCGCGGACCGCCGCGGCACGATCGTTTTTGGGACGCGTGATTTTTTTGCAGGGAACATGACCAGGAACCTAGTCATCGTCGAGTCGCCGGCCAAGGCGAAGACCATCAAGAAGTACCTCGGCAAGGACTTCGAGGTGATGGCGTCGTACGGCCACGTGCGCGACCTCGTGCCCAAGGAAGGGGCCGTCGATCCGGCGCGGCAGTTCGCCATGCGCTGGGAAGTCATCGACAAGAACAGGAAGCACGTCGACGCCATCGCGCGCGCCGTGAAGAAGGCCGATGCGCTCTACCTCTCGACCGACCCGGACCGCGAGGGAGAGGCGATTTCGTGGCACCTCTACGAGTTGCTGAAGGACGCGGGCGTGCTCGACGGCAAGGCCGTGCACCGCAGCGTGTTCTACGAGATCACGAAGAACGCAGTGCAGGAGGCGATCGATCACCCGCGCGAGATCACCGATGACCTGGTGAAGGCCTACCTGGCCCGCCGCGCGCTCGATTTCCTGGTCGGCTTCAACATCTCGCCGCTGCTGTGGAAGAAGGCCGGTCTGTCCGGCGCGTCCGCGGGGCGCGTGCAGAGCCCGGCGCTGCGCATGATCTGCGAGCGCGAGGAGGAGATCCTCGCGTTCAAGCCGCGCGAGTACTGGACCATGGACGCCGAGGCCGAGAAAGCGGCCCAGGCATTCAACGCGCGCCTCGTCGAGTTCGGCGGCAACAAGGTCGAGCAGTTCACGATCACCAGCGGCGGGCGTGCCGAGGAAGTGCGCCGCGCGCTCGAGCAGGCCGCGGCCGGGGCGCTCACCGTCGCCAAGGTCGAGAAGAAGCAGCGCAAGCGCAATCCGTCGCCGCCGTTCACCACCTCGACCCTGCAGCAGGAAGCCGCCCGCAAGCTCGGCTTCGGCGCCCAGCGCACCATGCGCGTCGCGCAGAAGCTCTACGAAGGCGTCGATTTCGGCGAGGGCCCGGTCGGCCTCATCACCTACATGCGTACCGACTCGGTGAGTCTCGGCATCGACGCCGTGCGCGAGATCCGCAGCGTGATCGGCCGCCTGTACGGCGCCGACGCCGTGCCCGACTCGCCGCGCATGTACAAGACGAAGTCGAAGAACGCCCAGGAGGCGCACGAAGCCATTCGCCCGACCTCCGCTGCGCGCACGCCCGAGCAGCTCGCGGGCCGGCTCGACCCCGACCAGCACAAGCTCTACACGCTCATCTGGCGCCGTGCGGTGGCGAGCCAGATGGAAGCCGCCGTGTTCGACACGGTCGCGGTGGACCTCGCCGCCGGCGCCGGCAACACGCTGCGCGCCAACGGTTCGACGCTGCTGTCGCCCGGGTTCCTGGCCGTGTACCGCGAGAGCTTCGACGACGTCACGCTCGACGACGAGGACGACCGGCGGCTGCCCGTGCTCGAGCAGGGCGATCGCGTGAAGCTGCTGGCGATCAAGCCCGAGCAGCACTTCACCGAGCCGCCACCGCGCTACTCCGAGGCAAGCCTGGTGAAGGCGCTCGAGGAGTACGGCATCGGCCGCCCCTCGACCTACGCCAGCATCATCCAGACGCTGCTCTACAAGAAGTACTGCGAGCTGGTGAACCGGCGCTTCGTGCCGACCGACCTCGGCAAGATCGTCAACCGCTTCCTCACCGGCAACTTCGAGCACTACGTCGATTTCAACTTCACGGCCGGCATGGAAGACGAACTCGACAGCGTCTCGCGCGGCGAAGAAGAGTGGGTGCCGTTGCTCGATCGCTTCTGGGCCGGGCTCAAGAAGCAGATCGACGACGTGGAAGAGAACGTCACGCGCTCCGACGTCGCGATGGCGCGCGAACTCGGCGTGGACCCGGTGTCGGGCCGCCCGGTGAGCGTGCGTTACGGCAAGTACGGCGCGTTCGCCCAGATCGGCACGCGCGACGACGTGGAAAAGCCGAAGTTCGCGAGCCTCAGGCCCGGCCAGCGCATGGACGACCTCACGCTCGACGATGCGCTGGAGCTCTTCCAGCTGCCGCGCACGCTGGGCACGATGCCTGACGGCCAGCCGATCAAGGTGGCCGTGGGCCGGTTCGGGCCGTACGCGCAGTACGGCACCAAGAAGTACGTGTCGCTCAAGAAGGAGGACGACCCGTACACGATCACGCTCGAGCGCGCCCTGCAGCTCATCCACGAGAAGCAGGAGTTTGAGTCCAACCGCACGATCCGCGAGTTCGACGGCTCCGACATCAAGGTGCTGAACGGCCGTTACGGCCCCTACATCACCGACGGCAGGAAGAACGGCAAGATCCCGAAGGATCGCGACCCGAAGTCACTGTCGCTCGAGGAGTGCCAGGCGATCATCGCCGCGGCACCGGAGCGCAAGGGACGGTGGGGGCGGAAGGCCGCGCCGGCCAAGGCGGCAGCGGCGAAGAAGGCAGGCGCTTCCGCGGAAGCGCCGGTGAAGAAAGCCGCGCCGAAGAAGAAGGCGGCGGCGAGGAAAAGGGCGGCGGCGAAGAAATCGTCTGCCACGAAGACCGCGCCGGCGAAGGACTGATTTCGGCTGCCCACTCCCGCCTGCGGGAGTGGTTTCGAGTAAGGACCGCCGCTGAATTGCCGCAGCGGGTTCACCACACGGGCTCCGGCGATGGCCCGTGCGCGCTTGCGCAAGGCCCCATCGATGGCAACGGTGATGTTCTGCCTGGCTGCCATGGGAGACAGTCCCGTCGTGGGGATCGCACCCCGCGGTCAGGGGCTCCACGGGCATTTCAGGTGAATTCGGCTGGAAATTGACGATATCCTCTCGGCGCCGAGCATTAGCCTGAACGCTGGTCATGTCCACAACCGAACCCTCCACTGCCGCCGTCATCACTTACCTGCACTCCCTGCAGGACTCGATCACCTCCGCGCTGGAACGCGTCGATGGCGGCGCTTCGTTTCGGCGCGACACGTGGGAACGGCCCGAAGGCGGCGGCGGTGAGAGCCGCGTGCTACGCGAAGGCAAGGTGTTCGAGCAGGCCGGCGTGAACTTTTCGCACGTGATGGGTGGCAGGCTGCCCGCCTCGGCGACGGCGCAACGACCGGAACTCGCCGGCGCAAGTTTCGAAGCGACCGGTGTATCGCTGGTCATCCACCCACGCAACCCGTACGTGCCGACCTCGCACGCCAACGTGCGCTATTTCGTCGCGATCAAGGACGGGCAGCCCGCGGCATGGTGGTTCGGCGGCGGCTTCGATCTCACACCCTACTACCCGTTCGAAGAGGACGTGCTGCACTGGCATCGCGCCGCCAAGGCCGCGTGCGACCCGTTCGGCCCGCACGTGTACGCGAATTACAAGGACTGGTGCGACAAGTACTTTTATCTCAAGCACCGCGGCGAGACCCGCGGCGCCGGCGGGCTGTTCTTCGATGACCTGAACGAGTGGGGCTTCGAGAAGAGCTTCGCATTCATGCGCGCCGTGGGCGACGCCTACATCCCCGCGTACGTGCCGATCGCCGAGAAGCGCAAGGACACGCCGTACGGCGAGCGCGAACGGAGTTTCCAGCTGTACCGGCGCGGGCGTTATGTTGAATTCAACCTCGTGTACGACCGCGGCACGATCTTCGGCCTGCAGACCGGCGGGCGGATCGAGTCGATCCTGATGTCGCTGCCGCCGCTGGTGCGATGGGAGTACGACTACAAGCCCGAGCCTGGCTCGCAGGAAGCGCGGTTGTACACGGACTTCCTGCGGCCACGGGACTGGCTCAGCGAACTGAAGGGCTGAGATCCGGCACTGCTGCTTCCTGGCCTCACCCGTTTGCGTGAGAGCCCTGGCGACGGTCCGGCCTCGAGCACCGGTCGATTCCTGCGCCGCAGGAAGTCTCCGTACACCCTGCTTTCGTTCGCTGACCTGCGCAGCTTCCGACTTACGGCATCGGTCGAGGAACGCGGCGACCCCTCACCCAGGACCTGTCCTCGCTGGAAGGTGGCTGCGCCATCGTGCAACTCATGCCGGGCTGCGGACAACCGGGGGAACCATCGGCCCAAGTCATGTGACGCACCCCTCCGTGCAGTACC